>JAFNQK010000127.1 GCA_017386165.1 Treponema sp. | reverse complement strand
TTCGAATGTTGATTTTCTGTCCTGAGGAACTTCAATTTCAATATCGCCAACACAAGACTGAACGGTCTTTGTTTTATAGCCGTTACGATAGTCGTCGCTGTCTGAGCGTTCGGATTTTTCATAACCGAGATGATTATCCATTTCGGCTTCCATCATTTCTTTGATTGTTCCGCCAAGCAGATCTTTCAGTGCTTCTTGAATATCCTGAGCACTTTGAATGTCGTATTCAGAAAGCAGACCTCTGATAATTTCTCTTTTACCTTCTGTCATTACGACTTTGTGTGGTGGTGTTTTTTCTTTTGCCATGGTAGGCTCCTGTGTTTACTTTATCACAGACCTACCATTTTGGGAATTTACAGAAAGACTTTCACACTGTCACCTTAACGGTCTTCTCAACCACCGATTAAACCGCCGAGAACGCTATCTCTTTATTTCTGAAGATTATCCTTTACAGCCTGAACCTGAGCTTCGGTGAGGCCTACTGTTTTTACGAGATAGTTTTCTACAGCTGACTGAAGATTTTTGTTTGTTGGTGCTTTTCCGTTTTTTGTTGTGTTTGAGAACATGTATTTAACGGATTTAGAAATTTCATCGTACTGAGCACGGTTTTTCTGAACATTGTAGTAGTTTTCAAAACTGGTCATGTAATCCTGAGTAATTTCTTCGAGAGTAGCGCCGTTTAATGCTTCAAGAATTGCGCAAACATAACCTGTACGGTTTTTTCCTTCTTTCCCGTGAACTGCATATACACAGCCAGGATGTTCTGCAATAAAAATCAAAGTATTCTTAAGTCCGGTTGTATCTTCGTGAGAAGAGAAGTCAGAACCCATGTTTAAGAAAATTACCTTGTTTTCTTCTGCGAGCTTTTTATAGTAAGGGCTTGATTCCATCATTTCTTTTGCAGACTCTTCTGAATCAGCAAGGTTCAACACGAGATTAACTCCTGCTTCTTCAAGTAATTCTGCAGCGTATGGAGCTCTTACTTCATTTACGATAGGTGAAGAAGTTCTGTACAAGCGGTTTTCTGCGATTTTTCCGGCTTTAACTGCGCGGAAATTGGCAAATACCTGGTCGCTTGTAAAATGTTTTCGTTCATCGTCTTTTTTGAGAAGTCTCAGGTGGAAGGTTGAAAGGTAACCATAATGTTCCTTGAGTTCTACTGTTACTTTTGAACCAACTTTACATCCAGAAGTCTTGGCAAATTTTCCCATATTCATTGCAAGAGAAACTTCTTCACCGTTCATACGAACAAGGAATGCACCATTATCTACGTCACTATAATCTTTTACAATTGGAGCTGTAACCTTAAAAGAATCCACTTTTACAGAAACAACATCAGTTACGCTAAAGCCCTTTGTCTGAAAAGAGCTGGCCTTAATAGCAAGGTTTACATTTCCGTGTTTGTCGATGGAAGCTACTTCACTGTGAGCAATTGTTTTACTTGCAGCAAAAGCTCCGAAAGACATACATAAAATCGAAAAGAATGCTACAACTTTTGAAGATATCTTTTTCATTTTCAATAACCTCTTGTTATCATTCTAACACCGTTTTATTACTTTCGCAAAAAAAACTTGCTAAAATAATACTTAGGCCTTATTCTAATAGAACAGTAACTAAGTAAATCTAAAAACGTACAGACTTTTGCTTACAGGATTGAATATGAAGATTACGTTTTTAGGAACTACAACACTAATGTTCGATGACGGGGTAGATCAGATTCTATTTGATGCACACCTCTCTCGTCCGTCTATGTTTACGATGCTTTTTAAAAAGTTTAATACTGATACCCGCATCGTAGATTATATTCTCCAGAAACACAATATTTCCCGATTAAAGGCGATTTTTGTATCCCATTCTCATTATGACCATGTTCTCGATGCTCCGTATATAGCGAATAAAACTGGCGCTGTGATTCACGGTTCAAAATCTACAATCAATTATGCAATTGGAAACTCTGTTCCTGTTAAGCAACTTAAGGAATTTAAGGATGGTTCAGAATTTACAGTTGGGAACTACAAAATCAAGATTTTTGCCTCAAAGCACTCAAAACCTAAATGGTATAACAATGATATAGGGCAGGAGATTGAAAAGCCTTTCTCTCTGCCTGCATCAAGAAAAAGTTTTAAAGAAGGCGGCTCATTTGATTTTCTTGTTGAAAATGCAGAAAAAAAATATCTGATACGGCCAAGCTTTAATTATGTAAAAGGAGAACTGGATAATATTGACGCCTATATTATGTTCCTGGGAATTGCAGGGATTTCTAAGAGTTCTAAGCTTATGAGAGAGAACTTTTTCAAGGAAACCATTGCAAAGGTAAAGCCAAAGTATGTTGTTCCGATTCATTGGGACAATTTTATGACTCCTTTGGACAAGCCTTTAAAGACAATGCCTCGTGTTCTCGAAGACACAGATATCGCGATGTATATGCTTACAAGATATTGCGAAGATAATAACATCACAAACTTTGTTCAGCTTCCTCTTACTTATTTTGAGACATAAAATATCATTCTGATATTAATTAAGTTTTTATTGTTTTTACATTTTTTCATGATAAAATTAATTTAATTACGGAGGTAAATATATGGCATGTTTTGTGGTTCCTCTTGCAGAAGCACTTATTATCTCTGCAGTAAAAGCAGGAATTAATAAATCACACGCAAAAGAAACAGTTTCTGATGCAGAAAAAACATTAAAACTTGAAAAGATGAATACTCGTGTAGGCATTTTGGAAAAACTTCTTTATGGTGGATGTTTCTTATTGATGATTGAACACATTTATCACGGAGAAATTCTTTTTAACATTGCAGATTTGCCAGAAGTTTTGCATGAAATGGCAACCGTCGGGGTTACGATGAGTATTCTTGTAACGGCAGTCTGGGCCATCGGCTGCGGAATCTTTGCTGCAATTAAAAACAAAAAGAAAAAGGAGACTGCAAAAGAATGTGTGAAATAATTACAATCATTGCTTCAATTGTTTTTACAGTTGTTTATTTCGTTCAGAAAAAACAGGGAAAGACTTCTAAGGCGGTTTTCCTTGCAATGCTTATGTTCTGGGGCGCAGCCCTGATGTGGTCAGTTGACGGCATCTTTAGTGTTATGGAAGGAGAAGGCTTCTTTGATATTAGTGTCAAAGATACAATCCTTGGATTTATTATTCTTGCAAGCGGATTAGCAGTATTTGGAGGATATGCATTTATTGCTAAAAAGAGAGTTCAGTCATAGCTTAACATTTTAATAGGAACGCTTATGGCATCATTTGTTGAAGAAATTATCAAGGGTAGAAAGACTTTTTTTATTGCTCCGGATAAATCATTATTTCCTGAGTCATATCTAGAAGAATTTCTTACTCTTGGTTACGAATGTTATTTTATCGACACTGATATTTTTCTCCCTATTGCGGTAAAAATCGACATCATTTTATCAATTTTTAAAGATTCAATAATATTCATCAATATTGATGCTCCTATACAGAATGACAGTTGGTCAAACTTGATTCATAAAGCAAACCTTAAGTATCCGGAAGCAATGTTTGGAGTTACATTTACCAAACGTCTTGTACCTGGAGAAAAGGAGAGGCTTGAAAAGTTCTACATTTTAAACGTTGGTTGTAAATGTGGAGCTATTCAGCTTGAATATCAAAAAAAGAACAATTTCTATATTCTGCAGAAAACTTTGTACGCAAACCAGGCTATGGGACGCCGAAAGAGTGTCCGCGCGGTTTGTACTTCTTCTTGTTCTGTAAAAATCATAGATAAAGAACAAAAAGTTTATACAGCAAAATTAAACGATATTAGTCTTTCGCATTTTTCTATAACCGTTCAAGGACAGGATCAGTTTTCGATTAAAGACTTTGAGCGATTTCAGGATGTTCAGTTTTATGTAAAAGGCCTTCATTTTAGAAATGACTGCGTTTTATATATGCGCCGTCCGGTAGAAAACGGAGAACTCTTTATTTTTGCATTTGCAACAAAATCCGGAGCCCCAGGCCTGGATCCTGTAAATAAAAAGCTTTTGATTCCAAAGATTTATACCATCATGGAAGAAAACTGTCAGGATTTACTGACAAAACTATTTAAAACAGCCCTTGAGCAGCGAGAAAAACCTCCTCTAGAACTTTAGAATAATAATTGAGAGGTCAAAATATGAAGCGCATTTTTCTAATCTGTTTGCTGATATTCTGTTTTGCATCTTGTACACCACAAGAAAATATGTCTCCAGAAGGTGCTCAGCATAGTGCCCTGGAAATGCGCGGTGTAGACCTGTCTTTTTACGATGAAATCAACACCCTTGGTGGAAAATACAAATACTCCGGCCAGGATTTTTCTATATTTGAGATATTAAAAAGTGCAAATGTAAACTGGGTAAGACTCCGCTTGTGGGTAAATCCTCAAAACGAATGGTGCAATCTGGAACACACCATAAAAATCGCAAAACTCATAAAACAGAACAATTTCAAGTTTCTTCTGGATATTCATTACTCTGACACATGGGCAGATCCAAGTCAGCAGACAATCCCTTCTGATTGGGGGGCAGAATTAGCCCAAAAATCTACTGATGGCCAGAAAGTTACTTATCTTACTCAAAAAATCTCTGACTACACAAAAGAGGTCTTAAACGCATTTATTGCACAGGGAATTACTCCCGATATGGTTCAGACCGGAAACGAAATCACCAACGGAATGCTCTGGCCCTATGGAACTACAACTGGGGGAAATTGTGAAAATCTCATGGCATTTCTGGATGCCGCTACAAAAGCTGTCCGAGAAAAAGCCCCAGACGCCAAAATAATGCTCCATCTCGACAGGGGCGGAGATAATACAACTGCCTCCTGGTGGTATGGTGTTGCTCGTAATAAAAACATCGATTACGACGTAATTGGGTTAAGCTATTATCCTTTCTTTCACGGGACGGATTTAGGCGTCGTAGAAAACAATCTTAAAAATCTCCGCACAACCTTTTCAAAAGAAGTATGTATCGTTGAGACATCTTATCCCTGGTCTTGTGGCTGGAATGACAACACACCAAATCAAGTCGGTGAAGGCAATGATTTACTCGACGATTGCCCAGCAACAAAGGAAGGGCAGCAAAAGTACTTGAAAAAACTTTGCGAGGTGGTAGAGTCAGCCGGCGGAACAGGAGTTTTCTATTGGGGAGCCGACAGCATCAGCGTAACCGGCTACGAAAACACACTTGAAAATCAGGCCTGGTTTGATTTTAACAATAACTGGACAGGGATTGCATTTTAAGAGCGGACAATCGAATAAATAAAATCCCCGACCTTTTCGATTCTCCTAACCAGATCCATGTACTGCAATTCGTCTTTTACGTCGGCACCGTTTTCAAGCCGGTTTTGAGCATTTATCTGGAGTTCTTTCTTTTTGGTATCGATTGTATTTTCTGTCTTGTCGAACAAAAGACGCTGGTCATCAGAAATACCGATTGCGTACAATTCAGAAACCTGTTCATAGAAAATGTGAGCAAGTTCAAAATAATCATACAGTTCTTTAATGCGGTCCGGAGAATCATTCTTAAGATATTTTTCCATGGAATAGGTGATTGAACACATTTCGTCGCTGAGGTCTTCGAGATTATCAGTAACGCGAATCATTTCAATAAAGTTTTTGCGCTCAGCAGAGTTAGCTGTCGGAAGTCTGAGACACTTCTGCATAAACTCAGAAAGGGCGGTATGCATTTCGTCGATGTATTCTTCAAGAAAGATTACTTTGCCTTTTTCGACCTCGACAGAGGATTTATCAAGCAGCATTCGGGAAATTGCTTCAAACATTTCCATATTTTTTGAGCACATCTTGGTGATTTCTTTTTTTATCTGGAAGGCATACAAATCTGCACTTACGCGGCTGTGAGGAATGACCGCAGGAAAATAATAGTGGAGTTCCAGATCTTTGGGCGGCTCCGGTATAATCTTTGTGGCAATAGAAGCAATCTGATTTACAAACGGTATAAAAATCAGGGTAGCACTGATATTAAACACTGTATGAAGCATTGCGATGTGAGTTGTAATATTGTCAGATGGAGCAAGAGGAACAATCAAATCCACCAAACGAAGGAAAGGCTTAAATACGCACAGGGCAATCAGAGTTCCGATAACATTAAAAGAAACGTGAATTAGAGCTGTCCGCTTGGCATTTGTAGATGCCCCGATAGAAGACATTACCGCATCGATTGTAGAACCGATATTACTTCCAAGGACGATGGCACATGACAGTTCCCATGAAAGAGACTTGCTGGCAGCCATAGTCAAAACTATGGCAGTCATTGCAGAAGAAGAATGCAGTAGGGCTGTGATTGCGGCACCGATTATAATTCCAATTATAATTCCAAGAATTCCAAGGTCATTTAAGTGAGAAAGAAAAATCTGAGCACCATCACCGAGTTTTAATGCTTCTTTTAAAAGATCCAGCCCTATAAAAAGAAGGGCAAACCCCATAAAACAGTCAGAAAAATTGTGAAGCTTTAATTTTTTGAATCTTTTAATGATGTAACCAAATCCAAAAAGCGGAATTGCCATGGCACTGATAGAAAAAGAAAATCCCAAAAGAGAAACAAGCCAGGCAGTTACGGTGGTACCGATATTCGCACCAAAAATAACTCCGATTGCCTGTGGCAGAGTTAAAATCTCTGCGTTGACAAAACTTACAACCATGACGGTAGTTGCACCTGATGACTGAATAATGGCTGTAACTCCAATTCCAGTGAGAACAGCCGTAAAGCGGTTCCCGGCGATTTTACCAAGTAATTTTTGAAGATTATTGCCAGCTCCTTTTTGAATACCGTTTGAAAGCATGTTCATTCCAAACAGAAGCAGACAGAGAGAACCTACAAATCCTAAAATCTGAAAAATTACACCAAAAATCATCAATTAAATATTACAGTATATTAATAAATTTGCAAATTATAAAACCTGCTATATACTAATGTCATGGAAGAAGAACAGGACCTATTACTTACTTACAATATTCCGGAAGATAAATACTATTTCTCTCCCAATATGAATAAAGTTTTCTCACCAAATCTAGGAAAACGTGAAATCCATGATGTAATAGAACATGAAATCTTTCTTTCAAACGGCGACATGGAGAGTTTCGTCAAAAAATTTCGACAGGCCCGCAGTTCTAAAGTCCACTGGGCAGACTTTCAGAATTTTACCCTAAAAACCTTTGACCTCCAGACAAAAGTATTCTGTATTGCCTTTATCTGTGCAGAACCTGGAAAGACTGTTCTTGTTTCCTGCAAGGACTTGTCTGAAGAATATGACTTAATTCATCACCTGGAACACAAAAGTGAATATGATGAGCTGACAGGGCTCATGAACAGTAATACCTTCAGCAATAAGATCAATGAAATCTTCCAGGGAAATCCGACTCATCTTGCCGGAAAATATGCAATCATCTATTTTGATGTAATCCGTTTTAAGGCGATTAATGACCTTTTTGGCAAGGCAGGTGGTGACCTCCTTTTAATCTTTATTGCAGAAATACTCAAGGATTTAATAGAAGATGATGAAATGGCCTGCCGTGTTGGTTCTGACCGCTATGCACTCTTTGTAAAAACTGATAACAAAAACCTTTCAAAATTCTCTGAAAATCTCATCGAACAGATAGGCGAGTACCAGCTTTCGATGAAAGTAAGCTGCAATGTAGGTATTTATGTAATCGACGATACAAGCCTTCTTGCCGCAAATATGCTGGACAGAGCCGTTCTTGCAGAATCCACAATCAAGGGAACATACGCTCACCAGTACCGCTTTTACACAGAAGATTTGAGACAGCAGATGCTTACCGAGCAAGAAGTTGTAGGCAGAATGGTGCAGGCTCTTTATGACCATGAATTTGTTCCGTATTTTCAGCCTCAGTTTAATCATTCGACAGGAGAGCTTGTCGGTGCCGAAGCACTGGTTCGCTGGGAGCATCCTGAAAAGGGACTAATCCGCCCAGACGTATTTATTCCAATTTTCGAAAACAATGGTTTTATCACGCCGCTTGATTTATATATTTTTGAATGTGCCTGCAAGTTTATTAAGCAGCACCTTAACGACGGACTAAAAATTGTTCCTATTTCTACAAATTTTTCGCGCTATGATATTATGCAGACAGACTTTGTAGACAGACTTGAAGAAATTCGAACAAAGTATGATGTTCCTGTAAAATATCTTAGAGTTGAAATTACAGAATCAGCAGTTTTTGGCGAAAATGAATGTATCAATCATGTAGTTCACAACTTGCATGATCACGGATATATCGTTGAAATGGACGATTTTGGTTCAGGGTATTCGTCATTGAATGTATTAAAGGACATTGATTTTGACATCATCAAACTAGATATGAAATTCCTTTCTGATAAAAAGGCCCATAGCCGAGGAGGAACTGTCATAAGTTCAATCGTCAGTATGGCCCGCTGGCTCAATCTGCCAATCATCGCAGAAGGTGTAGAAAGCGTTGAACAGGCCGATTTCTTAAAGAGTATCGGAGCTGACTATATTCAGGGATATTTATACTCCAAGCCGATACCAGAACTGCAGTTCATAGATTTATTAAAGAAATCAAATATCAATTCCACAAGTTTAAAAAAAAGCTCAATAAATGAGCAGATTAACACAGTTGATTTTTGGAATCCGAATTCGCTTGAGACTCTTATTTATAACACCTATGTTGGAGCTGCCTGTATCATTTCTTATTTCAATAATAAGCTCGAATTGCAGCGCGTAAATCAGCCCTACATCGAACAGCTTGGCGTTGACCTTACAGAAAGAGAACTCCTCCAGATGAAGTTTGATGAATTTGAAAGTATCGAAGACCTAAACAATTATAAGTCCATGATTAAAAAGGCTATAGAGACAAAAAAAGTCCAGGAATGTAAGACTTGGAGGGTGTATTTCCGTGGAACTCCACGAGAAAAAAGGGTTTGCATTCTCACAGTCGTAAGACTCCTTGAACAGAACAATAATCATTACATTCTATATGGTCTGATTCGCAATGTTACAGAAGAAATGCTCCAGATTCAGGATTTTAGAACCTATATCCGTCGCTCAGTAAAAGTCTGCGAACAGGTTGGACTATACTTCTGGGAATATGATGTAAAAACAAAACGGGTTTATCCTGGTCCACGCATTATGAAAGAATTTAATCTTCCTTCTGTGCTTGAAAATTATCCGGAATGTATGATTGGTAAGAAAGTTATAGAAGACTCCTTCCTCGATACCTATATCCAGTGGCACAAGGACATTGCAAATGGACAAAAGCACTTTTCTGCAATTGTGCATTCTCCGCTGGATGGCAGAGAGCTTCTTGTAAGATACGAAACAGAATTTGATGAAAACGGAAAACCAATCAGAGCAATCGGTTCTGCTATTGAGAAATAATTGTTCCCTTAAAAACTTTTTTGATAATGTGAACGGCAAGAGGAGTCGGCTTTTCCTTCTGCCGTAAAATCTTGTTTTCCTCAGCGGAATATTCAGTGCCATCCTCACAAATAATGCAACCAGTATGCGGATTATAGGCTATCTGCTGGCCCAGAGAATCTGAAAATTTGTATTTCCACTGTGGATTTTGTTCCATAATTAACTTATATCACAAACTGTCGAATATGAGAACTGATTGAAAAATATTTAAAAAAGTGTGAGAATTACTGCACTATGAATTGCGATTTTATTAAACAATTGGCCTCGCCAGATGAAATTAAGGGAATGTTCCCTGTTTCAGAAGAAATGAAAAAAACTGTTGCTGACCGCCAGGTTCAGATTGAAAACATCTTTGAAGGAAAAGATAAACGAAAACTTTTAATTATTGGACCTTGTTCTGCAGATAACGAAGACAGCGTTGTTGATTATGTATCACGCCTTGTTAATGTTCAGGAAAAAGTAAAAGATAAGATTCTTATTATTCCAAGAATCTATACAAATAAACCTCGTACAACCGGAGAAGGCTATAAGGGAATGCTCCACCAGCCAAACCCAACAGAAAAGCCGGATCTCGTAAAAGGTATTATTGCTACCCGTCACATGCATATGAGAGCTCTCCAGGAAACAGGTTTTTCTTGTGCAGATGAAATGCTCTATCCGGAAAATTATCAGTATCTCGATGATATTCTTGCATATGTAGCAATCGGTGCCCGCTCAGTAGAAGACCAGCAGCACCGCCTTGTTGCAAGTGGAATCAATGTTCCTGTTGGAATGAAAAACCCAACTTCTGGCGATTATTCAGTAATGATGAATGCCATCCACGCCGCTCAGGGACATCACACCTTTATTTACCGCGGCTGGGAAGTTCATTCTCACGGAAATGCTCATTGTCACGCTATTTTGCGCGGTTATACAAACAAGATGGGAAAGAGCCGTCCAAACTATCATTACGAAGACATCATCCGTCTCTGCGATGTATATGACGCAAACGAACATCTTACAAATCCTTCTGTTATCGTTGACTGTAATCATGCTAACTCAGGCAAGAATCCTTTTGAACAGCCTCGCATCGTAATGGATGTTCTCCATTCTGCAGGTCACAGCGAAAGAATTGCTAAGCTTGTTAAGGGCTTTATGATTGAAAGTTACATCGAAGACGGCGCACAGAAACCTGGCGACGGCTGCTACGGAAAGTCAATTACAGATGCATGTCTCGGCTGGGAAAAGACCGAAGACATGATCTATAGAATTGCAGAAAAGCTTTAATTAATTTTCAAGTTTTTTACTAAAACCTCTGTTTGCACCCCATAAAGCGAGTGCAAACAGCCAGGTTACTACAAGAATTGCCGGAAATACAAACCAGGCAGTATTAATCCCGCCATCCAAAAATCCATACCAGTCATAAGTATGAGACGGTTTTCCTTCTTCCAGATGCAAGAGAATATTCGGAATATAAAAGATTGCGTACAAAAGCATTGGAATAATCCCTGAAAGACTGAAATAGAATTTTGAATCATCCCGTTTTACAGGTTCAAAAAAGATAAAGCTGATAATGCACAAAATTGGGGTAATTAGATGCATAAAAAGGTTTGAATTCATAAACAGCATCAAAAATGAAGAACCCATTTTTGGAGAAAGAAAGAAAATCGTAACCAGCATAGTAAGGGTTACACCGGTAGTTGCAGCGAGTTTTAATATGTAAAAACCGCGGTTTAAATACTCATTTTCTTTTCCAGAGGGAGTAGACTTGTAAATTACATAAGCCAGGGATACAAGAGCGGCAAAAACATTTGAATCCACTGTAAAATACTTGAAGGCATAAAAGTTTCTGGAAGAAAGTGCTTTTGCATCACCCATAAATTCAAAACCAATAATCATGCTGACGGTTGCAAATAGAGTAAATACAAAAATTATCAGGTTCAAAATGATAGAAATATTTTTTCGGTTTTTCATGTAAGTAATATTTCATATCAAAATAAAAAAATCAATTATCGAAAAGGTCGACAAAGGCATTTTTCACTTCAAAAAAGACTTTTCTTCTCTTATAATTTAACTTATGCAAAAAACAACTCTTGAACCTTGTGATATCGGTAAAATCATTAAAGAAAATATAAAAAAGGAAAATTCGGTATTTATTTTTTCTACTGAATTGTGTACTTCTTCATGGGCAGAATGGTGCGTTAAAAATCCTGACCTGAGCGGAGTAAAAGCTGTCGGCCTGGAACATTTTATGGCATGGGACAGTTTTAAAAGGGAATATGTTGTGGCTAAAGACGCGTCAAAACACGCAGTTCCTTCTGTTCTGAGAAAAATCTTTGTAAATGACCTGCTTTATCAGAACGCAAAGGCCGCAAAAGAGGGCAAAGAACTCCTTTTCAAATCGATTATTTCAGGAGAATATGCAGAAGACGGATACTCCTTTGCAGCCTGGCTCAGTTCTAATTTGAGTTCATTAAAGATGTGGCACGACAGATTTGAGCCCTGGAGCCAGCAGAATCCGGACCAGATTGATGCAGAAGATTCTGATTACCTGCTTCTTTTTAATAAATACAAGGAATTTCTTGGAAACGAAATATTTGAACCGTCCTGGATTGGAGCAGAGTTTAACGATACGGCAAAAGAATTCTTTATTTTTTACCCGGAACAGTTTAACGATTTTGATGAATATGATTCTCTTTTGACACAAAGCCATTCGGTTCATCTTTATGTATTGCCGGAAGAACCAAAGCTTCCGTTAAAAGTTCATTGTTACAGCGATGCCCGAAAAGAGTTGCGCCGTACTGCACTTTATCTCCGGGATTTGAACAGCAAAGGCGTTTCCTACAATGATATTGCGCTCCATGTTCCAGAACTGGAGGTATATGAGCCGTATTTAAAGCGGGAACTAAAAAACTACTGTATTCCTTTTGTATTGCGTGCAGGTCAGAAGGTGACTGTCAACAATGCGGGTTCGATTTTTGAGGATTTTAACAACTGTATCAACAATAATTTTGATTACGATTCAGTTAGAGCCTGCCTTATGAATACCTATATTCCATGGCAGAGTCCCGAAATCAATGAAAATCTTGTCAGAATCGGCCAGGAACTCCATATTATCTGCAATTACAGCAATCAAAAAGAAGAAGATCAGTGGATTAAAGCCCTCAAAAAGACCTCCAGCACCAACGAACTGGAACTCCGCCTGTACAAGAAATTCCGGGATTATGTAGAATCCATGTGCAAGGCAGAATCTTTTAAGGATATCCTGCAGATGTGGTTCGCCTTTAAGAATGAATTTTTACAGAAAGACGGATTTAATCAGTCAGCAGATAATGTTCTTTCCCGCTGTATTAAGTGTCTCAATGATCTGATTCAGATTGAAAATGATTATGTAATTCCCCGGGACCTTGTAATCAACAATCATTTTGAATTCTTTTTGAATGAACTCAGGGATATTCAGTATACAACCCAGGAAAAACTCATCGGAGTAAATATCTTTGATTATAAGGTAGCGGCAAGTTCTGCATTTAAGTATAACGTGGTTCTAAACTGCACCCAGAATGCCGTAAACATCGGATTTAAAAAGCTGGGATTTTTAACTTCTCAAAAACGGGAAAAACTTGGAATTCATGACAATGACAAAGTCTCTCTTGCATATTTGAGGCTGTATTCCAAGTTTAATACCGAAACCGAAAGTCCGACTATTTATTCTTTTAGTGAAAAGTCCCTTAACGGCTTTGCAATTCCTCATAATTCCCTTAAACAAATGAGCGAAGAACCTTTTGCAGAGCTGGACAAGATGGATTTTATCAAAAACGAGGGCAAATGGTTCCTTTATGGCTGTAAAAAAGACGGTTCTGTGCCTCAGGAATTATCAGATAAGCAGATAGAACAGTTTAAACTGTGGAAAGAAAGGTTTGAAAGCAAATCTGATGCTGCAAGTGACAACAGCAGGATTTGGGAACTGGCAAAAGCTGCCTTAAGTTCCAGAAAAATAGAAGGCGTGGGCGAGGATGTTCTTAAAATCACCCAGAAAGATATGTCTGACTTTTTCCCGTGTCCTCGAAAATGGATTTTTTCTAATGTATTAAAGCTCAAAGATGACAGTCTGGATGCAGTTTTGTTCAATTATTTTGATCAGGGGGTAATAAACCATAAGATTCTGGAACTTTTGTTCAATGAGTTTAAGGTTTTACCGGTTGCATCAGAAACGGACGGTTCTTTTGGAGAACAGGAAGCTCTGGTTTATGACAAGATTAATGCCTGTGCAGACAAGGCAATTCATTCCTTTGACATGCCGTTTAAAGATAGTCCTATCGTAATTACCGTTTTGGAGAGTCAAAAGTCTATTTTTGTAGACATTATAACAAGTTTTCTAAGGGATTTTTGCCGTCCTCAAGACGCTTCTTCGATTCCAGGCTACGGCGGATGCAAGGTTGTCTCAACCGAGAGCTGGAACGGAATCAAATACGACGACTATGCCCTGTGCGGTAAAATCGACTGTATTCTCGTAAATGATGATGACCAGATAATCATTGTAGACTATAAAAACAATTCAGTGCCGGCAATAAATGACTGTATCGTAGACGAAACAACCGGCTTGTTAGAAAATTTTCAATGTGCAATGTATGTTGATCTATGGAATATTGGACATGATTCTGTAAGAGTATCCAGGATGACCTTCCGTTCTATAACCAATACTTCATCCAGCGGCAAAAAGATAATTATCAGTGAGAACAAAACCTCAAGCAGAGACAAATCTGTTACTCCTGAAGAATTTGAAACAACTCTGGAACTTTTCCATGAATACACGGATACGATGTACGACTCAGTAAGCAAGGGCAGTCTCGAACCTTCCTTTAAGGCTGAAGATGCAAAGCTCAAGGTCGATACCTACGCCAACTGCAAAAGCTGCGCCTTTAAGAGCATCTGCCGAACCTCATTTACCGTTGCAGGCAGAAAAAACTAGGATTTGGAGCATAAAACATGGCAGAAAATACACAAAAATATACATATTTAGATTATTTAGAACGACCTCTGGACAATCAGCAGCTCAAAGTTTGCTGCAGAACAGATAATTCCGTTGTTGCGGCGGGTGCTGGTTCCGGTAAAACTCAGGTTTTGGCTTCAAGATTTGCATGGCTGTGCATGGAATTTGACGATATCAGCGCAAGTTCTATTCTAACACTGACTTTTACCAAAAAGGCCGCCAGCGAAATGTACCTCCGAATCTATGAAACCTTGAACAGATTTGCCTCTGCACCAGAGGATAAAGTCCCACAACACCAGAGAAAAA
This sequence comes from Treponema sp., assembly GCA_017386165.1. Taxonomy (GTDB): domain Bacteria; phylum Spirochaetota; class Spirochaetia; order Treponematales; family Treponemataceae; genus Treponema_D. Next base: position 31,939 of record JAFNQK010000127.1, on the reverse strand, counting down.
ATGCAAAACGGGCTCTTGAAGACTTTGCAAACGTTCATATTCAGACTTTGGACAGTTATTGTGGAACAATTGTTAGACAGGCAGCCAACCGATATGGAATCAGACCGGATTTTACCACCGGACAGTCAGATTCTGACATCAAAAAACAGGCTCTGACCTTTATTTTAAGCAATCTCGACAACATCGGAGTGCAGCATTTTGCCCAGGCAGGTAAAATTCAAGAATTTGCAGAAGATGTATTTGCCAAGATCGTGATAAATCATTCTTCTCTGGCAACGGAAAAAGGATTTTTTAGCAAAAAAATCCCTCTCCAGCAAAAAGAACTCGTCAACGCCTGGAACCAGATTATAACCGACAAATCTCAGGAAGGCTTTAGTTCTCTGTTTAATATATATCTTAACGCCTTTCTAGACGAAAACCGAAAAACAGAATTATTCAAAAAGAATATAGATGTGTACTCCAAGGTTTATCAGGCCCTTGAAAGCGATTCCATTCCTGAGTTCAGGACTTTTACTCATGACGACTTTTTTGGAGCAGGAAAAGAGCAGACCATTTCCTATATACAGAGCTTTTTGAACTGGCTTAAGGCGATTACAACTTATAATGCAAACAATATTTCAAAAGGACTTTTTGGCGAGGATTTTCAATTTTTAAGAGAAATAAAGAAACTTTTTGCAGAAAAATCAGATATTGAGATGAATTTTTACAATAGAATTCAGCTAATCCTCAACTTTATCGAAGATTTTGAATCCATTCAGAGTCTTTTTGAACTTTTGGACGAGTTTACAGAAAGAATCAACCGTTCCAAGAGAATCAGCGGGCAGCTGACATTTAAAGATGTCACAGAAATGGCCTTAAAAGTCCTTATTGAACAGGAGGACATCCGTTCTCAGGAAAAAGCTGCCTACAAAAAAATCATGATCGACGAATTTCAGGACAACAACAGCAAAAACCGAGATTTGCTCTTCCTCTTGAGCGAAAAGAACGACATAAGTACAAGTTTTGAAGGCTCAGAAGATAATCCGGATGCAGTTCATCAACTTTTAAAAGACAAAATCGTAAAGGACAAACTGTTCTTTGTTGGTGACGAAAAACAGTCAATCTACAAGTTCCGAGGGGCTGAGGTATCGGTTTTCAACGAACTCAAAGAAGACTTAAGAGAAATCAATGGTCCGGAATCCAGTCTCCACATGATTTATAATTACCGCTCAACACCGGAACTTTTGTCGAGTTTTAACCAGATTTTTGGAAAATGGGTACCGACAAAAGAGGGAGATTACACAGAGTCACAGGATAAATTTGGCATTTTTGAAAATGCAAAAACTGAACAGACTCCTTTTTACGAGGCACTTTATACAAAAGATGCCATTGCAAAGTATGTCGATAAAGAACATAAGGAAATGCCAGGTGTAATACTCACCAAAGACAATCTTGCTTCAAGCCTTTCTCTGTTTATCAGCGACAGCGAATCTGACACTCTTGTAAAGAAGGGTGAAATTCTGGACAAGGAGAATCAGGTTGCATATTCTGTCGCAAAAAAAATCCGAGAGCTTGCAGACAGCGGCGTTAAATACAGCAAAATTGCAATTCTCGACAAATCCAGAACTGGTAGAGGTATCCTGAAAAGCTGGCTCGAACGCCTTGAGATTCCATATATTCTCGACCAGCAGTCAAACATATTCAGTGACGGCCCTGTAAACGACATTTACAACTTCCTGAGACTGTGCATTTATCCTCAGGATTTAAAAGCTATGGCTTCGTATTTGACCTCTCCATTTGTTGCTCTGAATGTAAATACCGTTCTTAGGCTTATGACAGTTTGCAAAAGCCTCGACAGCCAGGCAATTGAACAGGTTTCCAAAGAATTTGGTTCTGATTCTCCTGTGGTAAAGGCTTTTAGCCGTGCAGTCGCTTTTTATGAAGAACAGAAAAATCTCACTCTGAGCCGTCCTGTTACAGATACACTCAATGTACTCTGGTATGACCAGGGCTATCACTACGAAACAATGCTCAACTCAACAGTAAACATCTTTGCCGAGCAGTACGATTTCTTGTTTGAGCTTGCGCGCATTGCAGATTCTGACGGGAAAAGCGTTTCCTGGTTTATAGACCAGCTTGCCGCAGAAAAAAACAATTCTGATTCCGACATGGATATTACCCAGGTTTCTTATCCGCTGGAAGAGCAGGATGCCGTTCAGATTATGACAATCCATAAAAGTAAAGGACTCCAGTTTGACCATGTATTTGTTACTGGCTGTCTTACTAAGCCAAAACCTGACCGGGAAGAACAATACTTTTATGATGAAATATTCGGGCTTTCGGTGCGTCCTGCAAAGGATAAAAAGAATTATTTCTACGCCATTCAGAAAGAAGAAGCCAAAAACAAGAATAACGCAGAATTTCGACGCTTGATTTATGTTGCTTTGACCCGTGCAGTAAAGACCTTCTGTATTGCAGGCAATATTACAATTACTCCGGATAAAGAGAACGGTGGTCTTAAGGTTAATGATTCTAAAGACGCTTATCTCATCGATGTTCTAAAATCCTATTACACACTGGATGAATTACTCTCTGCCGATTACGGAAAGCTTTATAAAGACGACGTTCCGCTCTATGTAGAAAAAATTGAGCCGGTTTCACCTGCAATTTTGACTGAATACTCTCAGAAAACTGACCTGGATGCACTGAGAAAAAAGGAAATTGCATCTATGACAGATTTTATCGAGAACAGCACAGACTTAAAGATTATTGAAACTCCGGTTTTGTCATCCAACAGAATCACTCCAAGTGGCCTGGAAGAGACTGACGGTGGAGAAGGCGCTGAAATTGAAGCCGGCAAAAAGTGCCTTTATCCGCGGCTGGATGCCCTGGTTTCAAAAACAGAGAACCAGGAAGGCCTTGGCTTTGATGAACTTGGAACAATCGTTCACAAGTATCTGGAATATTTTATTCAGAATAAGCCCCTGGATTTTTTACTTGAAAACGATGTCCGACTTTTATCAAAGCTCACAAAGACAGAACAGGACGAACTGGACTCTATATGCCGCACAATTTGTACGGATTTTGCCGCAAGTGAATACGGCCAGAAGGCTATAAACGCCGTAAAAGAAGGCCGCAAGTGCAGGGCAGAGTACGCCTTTAAGATGATGGAAGGAGATTTGCTTGTAACAGGTACAATCGACCTCTTTTATCAGAACCCGGATGGCTCTTACACGATTGTTGACTACAAAACAGACCATTCAATTGTTCCTCAAAAGTACAAAAAACAGCAGGACAGCTATAAAAATGCCCTCTGCGAACTGGAAAATGTAGGCCCAGAAAAGGTAAAGCAGATTCTCTATTACGTCCGCTACAATCAGGCGGTAGAGCTGTAGATATACTTACTCGTTATTCGACATTGTCTGATAATAGTGCTCCATAGTTGCTTCCCATTTGTATCTGGCAGGTGGGAAAGCATCGCGCACAGCCTGAATAGACGGGGATTTTACCTTTTTCTTGCTCATATCATTGAAAACAACGGTCCAGGACTGTTTATCTTCTGCACAGATGATGTCGGTAACAATTTTAGAGCTTGGTCGGCCGCCTTTTTTGCCGTTTTCACGCACAGCTTTTGCTTTTTTAGCTGTTGAACGCTGACCGCCGCTTTTCTGGCCAAAATAGGTAAATTCTATTGCCTGACCAATTTTATCTCTTGCGTGGCGCAGTTCTTCAGCACAGTCCAAAAGCTCATCTTTTTTGCCCTGAAGATATACCTGATTTATGGAGTCGGCCACATTTTTTATGCGGCTCATTACATTTTCAAGGAGTTCCTGGGTTTCTTTTAATTGAGGGGTCATGTTCATAGAGCTAATATCCTTTTAGTATTTTTTGAGCTTCTTCTATTACTTTCTGGCGCAGTTCCGGCGGATTAATAACTTTCACTGCCGAACCAAAATGCAACACCCAGTGTAAAGTCTCCTGAAGCTGGTTACTCATAAAGCTTAAATATACGGAGCCGTCGGGATTCTGATGACATTCCTGAGCCACATGCCAGGTTCTTTCAAGAATATAGGTGTTTATAGAGCTTGAAAACTCCAGTTCTATCTTTTGTGCCGGTGTATTATTATTCCATACGCCAAAATCCGGGTCAATGTGATTGTTCAGGTTAAAATCAGGTCTTTTTTCAAAATGCTCGCCGGTAGTAACAAGGGTATCCATTCGGCTTAATGCATATGTGAAAAAATCCTTATGCTTGTGGCAAAAACCGATTACATACCAGTTGCCTTTCTGACAGAGAACATTATAAGGATCAAACTGACGCTTAGAATATTCAGTCTTGCTGATGGAGCGGTACCCAAATTCAACGGTGGACTTATTCTTTATTGCTGTAAAAATCGTATTAAAGATTTCTTCTTTGATTTGCGGAAGAGGGTCTTTAATAAAAGTAACATTCTGAGTATTAAAAGAAGAATCAACCTGCACCGAATCCGGGAGCATCGTCATCATTTTTGAGATGATATTCTTAAAGCTGGACTCAAGAGGAGTGTTTTTATACTGCTCCAAAAGCGGCAAAACTGTAGTTACAGTAAAGAGTTCTCCTTCTGAAAGCATGAGACTTTTTATAAAGAAAGTAGGGTCAGTGTAATAATAGCCATTGCGTTGTGAGTCGTATTCAAGAGGGGCTTCATACCGATCCCGCAAAAACTCAATGTCTCGCATAATTGTAGCTCTGCTTACTTCAAACATCTTCTGGAGCTTTGGAACATTTGGATATGTACCGCTACGAATCTGTTCGTCAATCTGAAGGATTCTAAGGCTTTTGATTTTATCTTCCCGGATTTTTTTTGCCATAAGAACATTGTAGCATAAATAAAAATATTTTTGCTAACCATTTGATATAACACACTTTTATACTTAAATAATGCTTTTTTATAAAAATATTATTTGACATATTTCTGGAGATGCGCTATATTATAGTCAGCTTGTAAATAAGCTGATAAACTCTCTCCGATGTCCGGTGAAAACCCGGACGGCTGGGGCACCGGGTGGCGTTGTCGTTCGGTGCCCCAGTTTTATTTAACACGGTTTTTATGAAAACAAAGATTACACGCACTGATTTTGGAACAATTTATAACGGTCAAAAAGCTCATCTCTTTAAAATCGAAAATGGAAATGCTTATTTCTGCGTTACAGATTTTGGCTGCACTATTACCAGTTTATGTCTTAAAAATAAAGACGGCTCCTATACCGATGTTGTTCTGGGCCTTGAGACACTGGATTCATATGCCCGCCAGTGGGGGAGCTTTGGAGCTATCGTCGGCCGCTATGCAAACCGAATCGCAGGGGCTGAGTTCAGCTTGAACGGAGAAACATACAAGCTTACCCAGAACACACCGGAAGCATGTCTCCACGGAGGATATCCTGCCTGGGGAAATCTCCTCTGGAATTCTAAAATCGTCAAAGACAAAAAGAATAAAAAAGCCGGAATCTGCTTTTTCAGCAATATAAGAGACGGAGAACAGGGCTTTCCGGGAAACCTCTATGTAGAAATCGAATACCTTTTGTCAGAGACAAACCAGCTTTCTATGGTTTACCGCGCTACAACCGATAATGACACACCACTAAGCATTACAAATCACTCATATTTCAACTTGCGAGGAAAAGGAACTGTCATTGATTATTCTCTTGAGATGAACTGCCAGCGTTATGTAAAAAACTCTGAAAAAGGACTCCCAACAGGAGAACTGGCACCAGTTTCTAATACCGAGTTTGATTTTACGACAGAAAGAAAAATCAATAAATTTGAAGAACAGAATCCCGACAGCATTGGATACGACCTTTGTTATGTAACTGAAAATTATAATTCAGAACGGGGAATTCCATTTGAAGGTGACAAGGTTTCTCTTGTAGCAACAGTTACAGATCCTGTTTCCACAAGAAAAATGAAGGTTTATACAAATCAAGAAGGCGTTCAACTGTACACTGCAAAATACATGGACAGAGTTCCTGGAAAAGACGGATGTCATTACAAACCTTACGAAGCAATCTGTCTGGAGACCCAGAGCTTTCCGGATTCTCCAAACCAGAAAGCATTTCCGTCCGTGATTTTACATCCCGGACAGAAATACAATGCTGTTACCATTTACGAGTTTTTGTAAAGCGGATCGAATCTTTTCGTAAGCCTTCTGTTTCAAAAATTACGATGGTATTTTTACCTTTCTTTAACAAAGGACCCGGAATGTACAAAGCCTTCTGAGGTCCTTTATTATAGAATCGGCCGATGTTAAAGCCGTTTACAAAGGCACAGCCTTTTCCCCAGCCATTAAAATCCCAGAAAGTATCTCCGATTTCATCTGCATTAAACTCAAACATAAAAAAGCCCGGATTCTTGTCAGCTTTTGTGGCATTCTGAACCTTCCAGTCAGCTTTTGTAAGGAGCTTTTCGTATTGTTCTGCATCAAGAGGCAGGGTATAAGTGTCCCAGTAATAATGCTCATGACCGTTGATGATTACATCGTCTGTAATGCCTTTCTTTTGATTCATAAGCTTGTGACCAAAGTTTACTCGACCCACATTTTCTACGAGAAAGCTCAACTGTTCGCCGGCTTTTGCTTCTAGCTTCCAGACTTTGCCGTCAATGATTGTAAACGGAAAAGTGTAATGAAAGCCCTTTGTGATTTCTTTGTCATAGGCTGTGAACACCTTGGTTCTGCCGGCATAAGCCTGAACACGGTCGTTGCAAGCCTTGAAAGTGACGGTTTTTGCTTCTTCCTGAGGGTTGAGGCGGGTCTGATACATGATATATCCGGTTGTCTGACCAGCTTCTTCCATGCTGAGAGGGGAAACGCTCTTTTGTGGCTCGCTGAGGACATTAAGGTTTGTAAAGAGGTCGGCAGTTTTTGTGCAAGGAATTGTTCCGTAATCCACCTTTTTGATTGGGGTTGAGAACTTTACATCCGGCACATCTTTATATTTTTTTACAATAGAACGGAAGGCTTCGTATTTCTTGGTCATGGTTCCGTCTTCGCTCAATGGTGCATCATAGTCATAGCTGGTTGTGTCCGGCATAAGCTTTGCGTAATAGTTGGCACCGTTGGTAAAACCAAAGTTTGTGCCGCCATGGAACATATAAATATTGATATTATGGCCGTTTTTGATAGTGTATTCAAAGTCCTTTTTATTCCATTTGAGAACTGAGCGCATCTTGAAAGGATTTCCCCAGGCATCAAACCAGCCGGCCCAGAATTCCATACACATGAGAGGCTGTTCGCCCTGCATCTGAGGTTTCATAACCCCAAACTGTTTTTCGCAGTTGGTACCAAAGTTACCAGTTGGGAGAGCGCCCTTTAACTGGCCGGTCTTAAAGGCAAGGCCCCAAGGTCCGTCAGAAGTAACAAAAGGAACGGTGATTCCAAGTTCACGGGAAAGGTTGGCAAGGTATTCAAGGTAGGCAGCATCATCGCCGTAGTAGCCGTATTCGTTTTCAATCTGCATGAGGATGATGTTTCCGCCATGGTCAATCTGATGAGGAACCAGTTTTGGCATCAAAACCTTGTAATAATCTTTGATGTGGTCGAGATATGGCTTGTAGCTGCATCTGAGCTTCATTCCTGGCTCTGCAAAAAGCCACGAAGGGAGTCCGCCGGCTTCCCATTCTGCACAGATAAACGGAGAAGGGCGAATAATCAGATATAATCCAAGGTCCTGGGCTATCTGGATAAACTTTTCTACATCGTGCATGCCATCCCAGACAAACTGTCCCTTTTTAGGTTCATGAAAATTCCACGGGATATAGGTTTCTACTGTGTTACAGCCCATGTTTTTAAGTTTTTCAAGTCTGTCCTGCCAATATTCCGGTATGACTCTAAAGTAGTGAATTGCCCCCGAAATAATCTGAAACGGCTTCCCGTCGAGATAAAATTTGTCTTTAATCTGAAAATCTGACATAAAAACTCCTCGTGGTTCTTTATTTTGATAGTCTAACTATCATTTTACCACAAGGAGATTTAGAACGCAAACTTTTTTGAATAGATTAACGGAATATTAACCTTCAAAAATCTTATATCCGTCTTTTCCGTTTCTTTTTACCTCGTAGAGGGCGACATCGGCGTTTTCGTAAAGGGACTGGCTGTATCCAGAATTGCTAAAGGCGATACCGATGCTCAGGGTTACTTTTGGGAGTTCTTTTTCGGAAGCAAGCTTTTCCCGGATAAGATTCATTTTTTGAGTAATAAGTTCGGCTTTTTTTGAATCATCTGGATCGCATTTGGTCATAATTACACAGAACTCGTCACCCCCGATTCGAGCAATGTAATCACTATTTCTAAAAGTAGAACTTAGGGTACTTGCTACGTTAGAGAGAACTTTATCCCCGATTAAATGTCCATATGTATCGTTGATTTCCTTAAAATAATCTACATCGATTAAAACAAAAGAGATAATTTCATCAGAGTTTGAAAGATTAGAAATGATATCTTTTATGGCAGAACGATTAATGAGGCCCGTAAGGCCATCGTGTTCTGCTTTTTTGCGCAAATTAAGCTCAGAAGAACGAATTTTGTCGTACATTTCGTTGTAGGTGAGACTTAAAAGATTAAGCTCCTTAGAAAAAGAATAAGGCAGCTTTTGTTCATTTTTTATACACTGATTATACTTATGAAGTGGTCTGATTATGAGTGCTATAAGGATAAAAAGATTTATTGTTAGGATAAAGAGAAAAATTATACGCAGTTTCATCGAAACAAACAAATTATACATTTTATTAAAATTTGTATTATATATTTCATTTGAATACTGAAGAATCTCAAAAATTGAATGAGATTTGTTGTCAGAAATAATTTTTTTGTTTGTAAGATAAGACTGAGAAAAAAGAACAAGCCAGGCCTTTCCCTGTTTATAGTCATCTGTAAGCTCTGCATCTCTTGGGTCTAATTTTACATCTAGAACCTGCTGCGGACATACAAAACTTTCATCATCAAGGAGATGAAGACCTTCAACCATCAGGCGCATTGAGTAGTACTCTTCTTCTTCGAGCTTTTTGGACTCTTCAAGAGCCTTTTCCAGGTATTCAAATGCTGAAGAAAGACTGTTATTCTCACGGAGCATTTCTACCGCATTTTCCCTGCGGCGGGTTACTTCTACTTCTGTAAAATAATTTTCCAGATGCTTAACATCCCGGGTAATTACAAAAAGCCTGGCTTCTTCTGTAAGATAATCCGATGCCTCCTGTAATATCAGCGAAGCCCTTGAAATATCAGCTGTCTGATTAGAAATCTCTGAATACCGCTTAAAATAAGACTCAAAATCCAGAGTGCAAATAAAGAGCGCACTACAAAGCATCCCGTTAATCAAGAGAATAATCAGGCAGATAATTTTAAAATTAATCCCCTTAAACTTTGAGTTTGATTCGTTTTGTTTCTTAAAAAAAATATCTTTCATTTTGAATGTCTAAGAAATCTGTTGCTTTGAATTTATAACAATTCGTGTTTGAAATCAACCAGGGGGATGGGGTAAAATGGGGTCGTCCGTTTGGACGACCCCTTGTTTTTTCTTACTTACTAACTTTTTTAAGCGGGATTACATTACCATCTGAGTCTACAAGGCTAAACACAGGTTCTGAACCAAGGCCTCGGGTATTGTACGTGTCGCTCTTTAGGTAATACACGACATTTTTATCAAGTTCAAAGTAGTATTCTGATGTCCAGTAGTCGGTTTCTTCTGGGCGGCTTTCGTAGGCAAAGTAAACGGTGTATGTTTTTTCTTTTAAGCCGGTTTTGGTGCTCTTGGAATAGCGGTAAACAGGGCAGAGGCTGTTTTCCGAAAGGGCGTAGTTCTTGCCGTTCTGATCCTGAAGGAACCAGTCGGTTACATCGTACGAAGTGTTATTGTAAAAAGTAAAATCGTGTTTTGTGCTGGAATAAGAAGTGCCGCCGGAAGTTCCACCAGACGAGCCGGTTTCGTAACAGGTGCCGTAATCATCCCATTCTTCATATTCATCAAGAAATACCATACAGCTTGAAAAAAGTGCTGTGATACCAAGGGCAAAAAGTGTTATTAAAGAATAAATTGTTTTTTTCATACGCAACTCCTCTTATGGTCTTGAACGACCGTATTGTATTATTTAAGGCAAATGCCTAAACGTTTGGGAAAGACAAGTTTGAGAGTGGGACGCAGGCAAAAAGCAAGGAGGTACCCTCGTAGGGAGATAGCTTGATTTTTGCCGTCGCTGGGACCCGCTTTCAAACTTGTCTCATCTCTTTATGATTAAATAATACAATACGGGCTTTTTACATACATGAATAAGACCTAAGAGAAAAATAAGAATATTCTTAATTTTTAAAAAACTGTGGTATACTATTAAAAATCAATTATCGGAGGTCTTTTATGGAACTAGATGAACAGGTTGAAGAACAAGAACCAAAGTTTGAAACACAAGTTTACATTTTTGACACAAAAAATCTGGCTGACAAATCAGTATTCGATGCTCTGTATAAGACTGTTCCTGAGTACAGGCAGAAAAAGATTGATTTTTATCAGTATGACAAGGACAAGCGGCTCTCGCTGGGGGTAGGACTTGTTCTTTCTTATGCATTGGAAAAAGCCGGCTTTGCGCAGGATGAACTGGAGTGGGCTTATAAAGAAAGCGGAAAGCCTTATTTTAAGAACAACGAAGAAATTCAATTCTGCCTTTCTCATTCAGAAGAGAGAGCCATGTGCGCAATTTCGACAGAAAAAATCGGCTGCGATGTAGAATTCATTACTCCTGACAACGAGGTGGATATAGAGCAGTGGACAAAAATCGAAAGTTACGCCAAGGCAAGCGATATTGAACTTTCGTCTCTGCTTGACGGAAAAAAGATTCCGGATTCCAAGTTTATCTTTAGGCAGATTGAACTCAACGACGGCTACAAATATACCATCTGTTCGCAGTCGGCAATCGGCCCAAATCAGATTTGGATGCTAAAATTGCAAGATTTTTTACAATAGTGTTCAAAAATTCAGTATATTGAGATAGAATAGTAGAACGCGCTTTTTAATTTAGTGCTTATTTTATAGGAGAAACAAGAATGGAAATGAAATTTTACAAATGCAAAAAATGCGGCAAAGTATTTGCAATGCTTAAGGGCTCTGCATGCCCAACAATGTGCTGCGATGAACCAATGGCAGAACTTAAAGCAGGAACAACAGACGCCGCAGTAGAAAAGCATGTACCAGTTGTAGCTGTTAAAGGTAATACTGTAGAAGTAACTGTTGGATCTGTAATTCATCCAATGGAAGAAAAACACTATATCGAATGGATTGCATTAAAGACAAACAATGGAATGCAGTTTAAAGCCCTCAATCCAGGTCAGGAACCAAAAGCTGTATTTGCACTTGCAGACGGAGATTCAGCAGATTTAGCATACGCATATTGTAATCTACACGGACTTTGGGCTTCTAAGTAACTGCTAAAATGAAAAAAATCGCTTCTTTTATTGTAGACAAACGGAATTTTTTTTTAGGTCTTATGCTTGCTATTACGGTAGCAAGCGTATTTTCTCTCTTTCATGTTAAAGTCAACGGGGATATGACAAAGTATCTTCCGGACGATTCTTCTATGAAAATCGGTCTGGATATTATGAGTACATCATTTCCGGATGCGGGCATTAATGCGACCTTTAAAGTAATGTTTGACGACCTCTCTGAGGAACAAAAAAAAGAAGTTGAAACAAAACTTAAAGCAATTGAAGCTGTCGATACAGTTTCGTTTTTAATAAACAGCCCTGAATATAACAAAGACAATCACACGCTGTATGTAATGCAGACCCATTACAAATATGGCACAAGAGAAGAAAAATCCATCGAAAAAGCTCTTAAAAATGATTTTAACGAATATTCGATGATCTGGAGCAATGACAACACCGGCATGATTGATATTCCAAAGTGGATATTTATTGCCGCTGTGGCAGTTTTGCTTGCAATTCTTCTTACAACGAGTGGTTCCTGGACAGAACCATTCCTGTTCTTGGTGGTAATCGGATGTGCAATTCTCATAAATATGGGAACAAATATCTTTTTAGGAAGCGTTTCTGATATCACTTATTCTATTTCTGCAATTTTACAGCTGGTTCTTTCAATGGATTATTCAATTATCCTTATGAACCGCTACCGCCAGGAAAAGAAAAATTTTAAAGACAAAACCATCGCAATGAAAGCCGCTCTGGCTCATGCATTTTCCAGTGTAACAAGTAGTGCAATGACAACGGTTATTGGGCTTTTGATGCTTGTGTTTATGCGATTTAAAATCGGTTTTGACCTTGGAATCGTTCTTGCAAAGGGCGTTTTCTTGAGCATGGTATGTGTTCTTTTGATGCTGCCTTCTATTATTCTCTTTGCAGACAAACTGATTACTCTTACATCAAAATCAAGCTTAAAGCTTACGATGAACAGAACCAGCAGAATCAGCTACAAGTACCGCTGGGTAATCGTTGGAATTTTTGCAGTACTTTGTGGCGGTTCATATTTTCTTCAGAAAAAAACTACAATTTCATATATTTTTACCAAGAAAGACCGTATTCTTGAGACTTTCCCGGCTAAAAACACAACCGTTCTTCTTTATCGAACTCAAGATGAAGAAGCAATTAATAAACTCGTAGACAATCTGTACAAAGATACAAATGTAAAGAGCATGATGAGTGAATATGCTACCTTTAATAAGGAGTATACAGCGGAACAACTTTCTGCAAACCTTTCGGCGCTGTCTGACCAGCTGCAGTTGAGTCCGGATTTGATTGGTCTTTTGTACTATCTCTACTACGGTGGAAGCGCAATAAACACTATGACCGCTTCAGAAATGCTCTCGTTTATCTCGGATAATCTTTTAACTGAACCGATGATAGCTTCTTTTGTTGACCCTCAGATGCTCACAATGGGAAAAACAACAAAGGCTCTTGCAAATAAAGAAAACCTTACAGAACCAAAGACTATTGCAGAAATTGCAGATTTATTTGGAATTGATAAGCAGAGTATTGGTTCGCTGTTTGCGATGTATTACGCATCAAAGGGCGGAGTAGAAAGCGGTTCTCTTACTGTAAAAGAGTTTTCTGACTTTGTTACTGACACAATCGCAAATGACCCGCAATTTAATTCAATCTTTGATGAAGAAACAAAAGCACAGCTTGCTCAGTTAAAGACTTTCAGCGATGAACAGAAAATGACAAAGGAAGTTTCTGGTGGGGAAATTGCGTCGATGATGGGAATCGAAAAAGACTTGGGAAGCATGATGCTTGTCTGCTATAAGGCTCTCTCGGGAACTTATGAACCGACTCCAATGACTTTCCCGCAGTTTGCAGAGTTCTTACAAAAGGAAATTCTTTCTAAGCCTCAGTTTACAGCTTATCTCGATGAAAAAACGAAAGAACAGGTTTCAAAACTCGAACTGTTCGGTTCAAAAGAAAAGCTTACTCAGCAGCACACCCACGAAGAAATTGCTTCCCTCATTGGATACGAAGAAAAACAGGCAAAACAGATTTTCCGTTTGAGCGGTTCCAAAACAATGTCTGTTGAACAGCTTATTAAGTATATTCTATCTTCAAACTTAATCGGGAATTACCTTACAGAAGAAGACAGAGCAGGGCTTGTTACGGCTAACAACATGATTGATGCCACATTAAACGAAAATCCTATGTCTCCCCAGGACATGGCCAAGCTTCTTACAATGGATGATGCATATACAAAAATCCTTTTTACGATGAAGGATTCAAAACATAAGGGTAATAGCTGGAAAGTTTCTATGCAGAAGCTTATAACCACTCTTGCTGACAACAAGAACTCTCTTTCTTCTATGATTGACAGCAAGAACCTTGCACTTTTGGACACCGGAAAGGCAATCATCAACGGCGCCGTAAGCAAAAAGAGTTTTACTTCTGATCAGATGGCAAAAATGACCGGAATGACTGCAACGGAAGCAAAGCAGTTGTTCCTTTTGAATCAGGTATATTCTAAAAAAGAGCTGGACTGGAAGCTTTCTATCAAGAACTTTATAGATTTCCTTGTGAGCAACGTACTTACAAATAAAACTTACAGCCAGCAGATAACACCTGATATGGCAAAACTCCTTGGTTCTGTCCAGAAGCTTGTAAATGCTGTTTTGAGCGAAAAAAGCTATACAACTCAGGAAATGACTGCAATTATGAGCGGTCTTTCAGACAAGTTGAACAACAATACGATGCAGATTTTATATCTTTACTATGCAAGTATTCAGAACAAACATTCTGACTGGACTTTGTCTGTTGATAAAATGTTTGAATATATTACAAAAGATATGATAAACCAGCCTCGTTTTAATGCCGTAATTGATTCGGAAACCAAAAAGATGCTTCTGGATGCAAAGACACAGATGGAAGACGGCAAAAAGATGCTCAAAAATGACGATTATTCCCGTCTTATCATAAATTCAAATTACCCAGACGAATCAAAAGAGACTACAGCCTTCCTTAAAAATATTGAAGACTTCTGTCTCGAAAACTGTGAAGGCGATTTCCACCTAATCGGTAATTCTGCAATGGGCTTTGAAATGCAGCGTACCTTCAAAAAAGAACTGCGAATGATAACTCTTCTTACCATCGCTGCAATTTTCATCATCGTTTGCATCACATTTAGATCCTTTACCATTCCGGCAATTCTCGTTCTAATGGTTCAGTGCGGAGTTTACCTTACAATCAGTGCAATAGGCTTTATCTACGGAGATATTCTATACCTGGCACTCCTGATTGTTGAATGTATTTTGATGGGTGCAACAATCGATTACGGTATTCTCTTAACAAATTACTACATCGAATCAAGACGCACACAGTCAGTTCAGGAAGCTGTAAAAGAAGCATACCTGGGCTCATATCACACAATTTTGACCTCCGGCTTAATTTTGATTCTTGTAACTGCAATCGTTGGTAATTTCTTTGGAGATCCGACCGTTGCCGCAATCATCCGCACAATTTCTTTGGGCGCCTTGAGTGCCGTTGTCCTGATTGCATTTATCCTGCCAGGAGTTCTTGCTGCATTTGACAAAATCATCATTAAAAAAAATAAGAAGAAATAATATTAATCAATTTTAGAGGAGGGCAACTATGGATCCTAAAGCCTTATATAACTTATCTTACGGTGTTTTTATCCTTGGAACAAAAGACGGTGAAAAAATTAATGCCTGCATCACAAACACATGTTTTCAAGCTGCCGCAAACCCTGTGAGACTAGCTATCTCTGTTATCAATCAGAATTTCACCTGCCAGATGATAAAAAACAGCGGAGTATTTACACTTTCCGTCCTCGATAAGACCTGCAGTTTTGACACAATCAAACGATTTGGATATTCAAGCGGCCGAGACACCGATAAATTTAAGGATTTTGACTTTTCTTATGGCAACAACGGCTGTCCTGTCGTCAAAAAAGAAGTGTGCTCGATTCTCGAATGCAAAGTAGTTTCTTCTGTTGACCTCGGAACACATACTCTTTTTATTGCCGAACTAACCGATTCCGAAGTCGTAAGCAGCAACGAACCCCTAACATACGCCTATTATCAAAGCAATATCAAACCCCAAAAGCAGGAAACCCCTCAAACCCCTAAAAAAATAAAAGGCTGGAGATGCAAAATCTGCGGTTACGAATACGACGGTGCCGAGCTTCCTCCTGATTATGAATGTCCTCTGTGCGGACACCCGGCAGAAGATTTTGAACCGATTTATGAAGGGTGAGAAAGTTCTCTATATGAATATCCCTTAATATCCCATGTTGACCTAAGCCCTAAATTTATGCTATATTAGCTAGTAATTAGCGGGCCATTAGCTCAGTGGTTAGAGCAGGGGACTCATAATCCCTTGGTCCTTGGTTCAAGTCCAAGATGGCCCAATAGTTTTGTAACGAAGTGAGAAACTATACGTAAATCACTTCCAATAGGCCAAACGGAGCGAATGCGATGTATGGCCCAGTAGATTCGTAATGAATATAACGGCAAAGAGGTCGTGAATAAATAATGCTTTTCCCTTTAGGGGCGAAGTATCGTTTGTTCACGGCCTTTTTTTATTTTAAACTGGAGGCAAAATATGTGCGGTTTTGTAGGTTGCTTTGATTTAAACAGCGGTAGTTCACCGATTGCGGAAGGTCTTAAGGAAGAACTTAGATCTCAGGTAATTAAGATGTCAAAGAAAATTAGACATCGTGGTCCGGACTGGAGCGGCGTCTACACAGGTAATAATGCAATCTTGAGTCATGAACGCCTCAGTATTGTTGATCCTCTCAGTGGAAAACAGCCTCTTGTCAGCGATGATGGAAAAATCATTCTTGCTGCAAACGGTGAAATATACAATCACAAATCTTTGAGACAGGCACTTGAAAATAATTATAAATTCCGCACAGGAAGTGATTGTGAAGTAATCATTCCTCTTTATAAAGAATGCATTGCTAACGGCGGAGACTTTTCTAAAATGATAGAAAAACTGTCCGGAATCTTTGCATTTGCATTGTACGACAGCGAAAGAGATTCATATCTCATTGCCCGGGATGAAATTGGTGTAATTCCTCTGTATCAAGGTTGGGATAAGAACGGCCGCTATTATGTTGCAAGCGAATTAAAGGCTCTGGAAGGGGAATGCACAACAATCGAAGAATTCCCTAACGGACACTTTTTATGGTCAGAATCTGACAAGAACAACGCAAAACCACAGCTCTGGTATAAACGAGACTGGGAAAGTTATGACAATGTAAAAGCTTCTCCAAGAGCAACTGATGATAAAGGCGAAATTATAAACCCTTCTGTAATTGAAAAAGTAAAGAACGGCTTGGAAGAAGCTGTAAAAGCACAACTCATGAGTGATGTTCCTTATGGTGTTTTGCTCAGCGGTGGTCTTGATTCTTCAATTATTGCTGCTATTACACAGAAATTCAGCAAAAAACGAATCGAAACTGACGGAAAAGAAAGTGCCTGGTGGCCTCAGCTCCACAGCTTTGCCGTAGGTCTAGAAGGTTCTCCTGACTTAATTGCGGCACAAAAAGCTGCTGATTACATTGGAACAGTTCACCACGAAGTTCATTTTACAATTCAGGAAGCTCTGGATGCTCTCCCTGACGTAATTTATCATATCGAAACTTATGATATCACAACTGTACGCGCCAGCACTCCAATGTATCTTCTTGCCCGGGTTATCAAATCAATGGGAATCAAGATGGTTCTCAGTGGAGAAGGCAGCGACGAACTCTTTGGCGGTTATCTCTATTTCCATAAGGCGCCAGATGCAAAGGAATTTCATGAAGAACTTGTTCGCAAAATGAGCAAGCTTCACCTTTACGACTGTCTGAGAGCTAACAAGAGCCTTATGGCATGGGGTGTAGAAGGCCGTGTTCCTTTCCTCGACAAAGACTTTATCGATATCGCAATGAGCCTTAACCCTGGTGATAAGATGAACCTTCGTCTCCCTGACGGCAAACAGCGCATTGAAAAGTGGATTTTGCGCAAAGCCTTTGAAGACATGCTTCCTGAAAACATTTGCTGGAGACAGAAGGAACAGTTCAGCGACGGTGTAGGATACAACTGGATCGATACACTTAAAAAGATTACAGAAGAAAAGGTTTCTGACGCAGAATTTGCCCGCCGCGAGAACCGTTTCCCGGTAAATCCTCCAAAAACAAAAGAAGAATATTATTACAGAGAAATTTATTCACGCTTATTCCCAAGCGACAGTGCAGCCAAATGCGTACCACACGAAGCAGGAGTAGCCTGCAGTACTGCCAAAGCCCTTGAATGGGACGCAGCATGGAAAAATACTGATGAGCCTAGCGGAAGAGCCATCAAGGGAGTGCACAATGATGCATATTAATGGAGTCATAAAAAATGAGTAAATTTATTTTTGTTACAGGTGGAGTTGTAAGCGGCTTAGGAAAAGGAATCACAGCGGCAAGTCTTGGACGTCTTTTAAAATGCCGCGGTTTAAAAATTGCTTCACAGAAATTAGACCCATACATGAATGTTGACCCGGGTACCATGAGTCCATTTCAGCATGGTGAAGTATTTGTAACTGATGATGGTGCCGAAACCGATCTTGACCTTGGACACTACGAACGCTTTATCGATGAAAACCTTACAAAATACTCAAATCTCACCAGCGGTCGAGTATACTGGAATGTTCTCAACAAAGAACGCCAGGGTGAATATCTTGGAGAAACCGTTCAGATTATTCCTCATGTAACAAACGAAATCAAAGATTTCATTTTAAAGAATGCAGAAGTAAGTCAGGCTGATGTAAGCATCGTAGAAATCGGTGGTACAATCGGCGATATCGAAAGCCAGCCATTTCTGGAAGCAATCCGTCAGCTTTCTCTTGAAGTAGGCCAAAGAAACTGCCTTTTCATTCATGTATGTCTTGTTCCATACATCAGCGGTTCAGATGAATTTAAGAGTAAGCCGACACAGCATTCCGTTAAAGAATTAATGGCAGTTGGAATCCATCCGGACATCATTGTTGCCCGCTGTGACAAAGAAATTCCTATCGAAATCCGCAAAAAGATCAGCCTTTTCTGCAATGTTTCAGAAGACTGTGTAATAAATAATACAACTTGCGAAAGTCTCTATGAAGTTCCATTGATGCTTCACAGCCAGAATATGGACGATGTTGTATGCCGAGACCTTGGTCTTGAAAATACAAGAGGAGATTATCCAGCTCTTGCAGACTGGTCAAAAATGATTGAAAAAATCCATTCCAGAAAAGGCTGCACACAGGTTGCTCTCGTCGGAAAATATGTAAAGCTCCACGATTCATATCTTAGTATCGTAGAAAGCTTAAATCATGCTAGTTTTGAAACCGGCAAAAACGTAAAAATCAAATGGGTAGACAGTGACAGCGTAACCGACGAAACCGCTCCAGAAATCTTTAAGGACTGCAATGGAATTATTCTCCCTGGTGGATTTGGCCAGCGCGGTATTGAAGGTATGATTAATTCCTGCAAATATGCCAGAACCCATAAACTTCCATATTTTGGAATCTGTCTCGGAATGCAGATTGCCGTAATCGAATTTGCCCGAAATGTATTAAAACTTGAAAATGCAAACAGCCGCGAATTTGACGAAATGTGCGAAAACCCTGTTATCGACCTTATGAAAGATCAAGCTGGAGTAATCAAAGGCGGAACAATGCGTCTTGGAAGCTATCCATGTAAAGTCACTCACGGCACAAAGCTTGAAAAAGCATATAAGTCAGATAATATCCAGGAAAGACACCGTCATCGCTACGAATTTAACAACGATTACCGCGAACAGATGAAGGCTGCAGGTCTTGTAATCAGTGGAACAAGCCCGGACGAAACTCTGGTAGAAGCTGTAGAAATCGATGGACAGTTCCATGTAGGCGTACAGTTCCATCCGGAATTTAAGAGCCGTCCAAACAAGCCAAGTCCACTTTTCGTAGAATTCTTGCGGGCATGCGAGGAATAGTTTAGAATAAAAAAACGAGGTATGCAGATGTACACACAAGAAGAAGTTTTGGATTTTATAAACGAAGAAGATGTAAAATTTATCCGCCTGGCATTCTTTGATGTAAAAGGAAAGCAAAAGAATATTTCTATTATGCCAAGCGAGCTGGACAGAGCCTTTAGAGAAGGAATTGCCTTTGATGCTTCCAGCGTTTATGGCTTTGAAACTCCAGAAAAATCCGACTTATTCTTGTTCCCAGATCCAAGTACCCTCGCAATTATTCCATGGCGCCCGATGACAGGAAAAGTTGTCAGAATGTTCTGTAATATTCAGACTTCTGACGGAAAGCCTTATTCAAAAGACAGCCGTAATCTCCTTAAAAATGCATGTCGCCGTCTCAAGGATGAATGCGGCATCGAACTCATGGTAGGAACTGAAATCGAATTCTATCTCTTTAAACTCGATGAAAAAGGAGAACCTACAAAAGAAACCTTTGATAAGGCCGGCTACATGGATATTGCACCAGAAGACCACGGTGAAAACATCCGCCGCGATATCTGCTTTACCCTTGAACAGATGGGTATCACACCAGAAGCCAGCCACCACGAAGAAGGCCCAGGTCAGAACGAAATCGACTTTCATTACGCAGATGCGTTGACAGCTGCAGACAATGTTGAAACCTTTAAGTGGATTGTAAATACAAAAGCAAGCGCAAACGGTTTGTATGCAGATTTCTCTCCAAAACCTCTTGCAGGTGAAGCCGGAAACGGAATGCACATTAACATTTCCTACAAAAAAGCCGGTCTCCCGTCTGAAAATGGCGCTAAAGATGAAGAAAACCTTCTTCCTTATATTCTTGGGGGCATCCTCAAGCACATCGAAGAAATGACTTATTTCTTAAACCCGTCATATAATTCTTATGTAAGACTTGGTTCAAGCAAAGCTCCAAAATATATTTCCTGGGGAAAAGAAAACCGTGCTACTTTGATTCGAGTTCCTGCAAGCAAAAACACAACCCGTCTCGAAGTTCGTTCTCCGGATCCTCTCTGTAACCCTTATCTTGCAATTGCTCTTTTGATTGAAGCTGCAATCGACGGAATTAAGAACAAGATTCCATGTCCGGCAGAAACAGAAGAAAATCTTTTTGACAACAAAATTGCCAGCCGCATGGGCCTAAAGACTCTTCCTCAGTCTTTGGATGATGCACATGAAATCGCAAAACAGAGCGACTTTGTAAAATCTGCTATTGGTGAAATAGAAGTATAGAATGAATCAGGAAAGTTACAGCGTTCTGCTTGTTTCGGATGACAATAAAACTGTTTCTCTAATCAAAGCCTTTTTAATTGCGCCGCTTTTTAAGCTGTCATTTACAGATGACTTTTACGAAGCATCAAGGCTTTCTGAAACAAGAAACTATGATTTTATTATTGCAGATTCAACTAATTCTTCAAGCACAGATTTTGCTATCAATGTTTCTGATACAGATTCTACAGTTTTGCTTTTAGTAAACAGCGAAAATTTTGAACAGGTTTCTTATCGCGTAGAAAGTTATGGGGTCTTGACAGTTACAAAGCCTCTGGAACCCTCATATTTTTACAATATGATTAAGGTTGCCATAGCAGTTCATTATAAAGTACAGGCACTCAACAACCAGACAATTAAGCTAAAATCTAAGATGGAAGAAATACGTCTTGTAAACCGGGCAAAGCTCATTCTTGTAGAAAAGAAGGGAATGACAGAAGCTCAGGCCCACCATTACCTGGAAAAACAGGCAATGGACACAAGCTCAAAGCGCATTGATATCGCCCAGAGCATAATCAAAATGTACGAATAATCAATAATCTGATTTTTTATTGCTTCTTATACTGGATAATCTCCAGAAAAACAGCCCTTACAAAAGCCAGTATCACCACAAGAGCATTCTTTTAGAGCATTAATCATACCTTCAAGGCTGATAAAGGCGAGACTGTCAGCTCCAATTTCCTGACGGATTTGTTCAAGATCGTGAGTACAAGAAATCAATTCGTTTTTGCTTGGAGTATCGATTCCCAGGTGGCATGGAAATTTTACAGGAGAAGAACTTACTCTGAAATGAACTTCTTTAGCACCTGCGCGACGTAAAATCTGTACTAGGCGGCGGCTTGTTGTTCCACGGACGATAGAATCATCAATTACAACGACGCGTTTTCCTTCAAGGTCGCTTTTAATGGCATTAAGCTTTACAAATACCATTGCTTCGCGTTCTGCCTGTGTGGGAGCAATAAAGGTACGTCCAATGTATTTGTTCTTGATAATACCGGTAACATACGGAATTCCGCTGGCCTTGGAATACCCCATGGCAGCACCGATACCGCTGTCTGGAACACCGATTACTACATCTGCAGGAATAGAACTTTCTTTTGCAAGCATTTCTCCCATCTTGTAGCGGGCATTCTGTACGGCGATATTGTCGATAATGCTGTCCGGGCGGGCAAAATATACATATTCAAAGATACAAGTCTGTTTTTTTACAGGAACCTGCATCATATATGAATTGAGTTTTCCGTTTCTTATTACGACGATTTCTCCAGGCTTTACATCCCGGAGGAAAGAACCGTTCATGGCATCGATTGCACAGCTTTCTGATGCAAGAATAAAAGACGGTTCCTGAGTTGAATCAATTGTTCCGAGGCAGAGAGGTCTGATTCCGTTTGGATCTCTTACACCAATCAGCATATTTTCGGTCATGATACAGAGGGCAAAAGAACCTTTGATTTCACTTACAGCTTCGATGACAGCGTCAACAAAACGGGAATCGTCCTGTTCTGAAGAAGTCTGTTTGCCCCCGGAACCTGGTTTTCCGCCTTTTTCAATAAATTTTCGAACGATGAGTTTTAGAATTACTTCGCTGTCAGAAGAACTCAAGAAAGTGCTTCCGTTGTCTTCCAGTAATTCTCTTAGAGGAGTATGGTTTACCAGCTGGCCGTTGTGAGAAAGGGCAATAGAACCAAGCTTGAAAGTATTCAAAAATGGCTGTGCGTTTTCACGGGTGCGGCCGCCAGCAGTTGCATAACGAACATGACCGATTGCGATATGGCCGGTCAGTTTTTCAAAGTCGGTCTGTGTAAAAATATCCCCGACGAGACCTAATTCCTTTTTGAGGGTAATACGCTTGCCGTCACTTACAGCAATTCCGGCGCTTTCCTGTCCGCGATGCTGCAAAGAAACAAGGCCAAAGTAGGATAGTGAAGCAGCGTTATTTGCTCCGTATACACCAATAACACCACATTCGTCATGCAAACCCATAGTATTTAACCTCTTAAGAAAGCATCAATCTGATGAGCACATTCGCGGCCTTCTGCGATTGCCCATACAACGAGAGATTGGCCTCTGTGCATATCACCTGCGGTAAAGATCTTGTCTTTACTTGTGGCATAGCCGTTTGAACTTGCCAAATCTGGAGTTGCTTCTCCAACAGAAGAAACTGTTCCGCGCTGGCCGAGTTCTACGCCGAACGCCTGTGCAGTGTATTCTTCACAACCTGTAAATCCGGCTGCAACCAAAAGAAGGTCACAAGGGAGAACTTTTTCAGTTCCAGGTCGTTCTACAAGTTCACGCTTTCCGTCGATTACTTTGAATTCTACTTCTACAGTACGAACAGCAGTGATGTGTCCGTTTTCACTGATTACTTCTTTTACAGTTGTTTCATAAACACGAGGGTCTTTTCCAAAGCGGGCAATAGATTCTTCTGCACCATAGTCCACTTTGAGGACTTTAGGCCATTCCGGCCAAGGATTATTCTTTGCACGTTCTACTGGAGGACAAGGCATCATTTCAATCTGGGTTACGCTTGCAGCTCCGAGACGAATTGAAGAACCACAGCAGTCGTTTCCGGTATCACCACCACCAACGATTACAACATGCTTTGCATTTACCTGAATGCCATATTTTTCAAAGAGAAGCTTGTGAATCTGTTCATTTGTTGGTTCAGTACCAATTTTGTTGAGGGCAGTTTCTGTCTGAACAACACATTTTGTTACGTCAGTCAGGAAGTCTACCGCAAACATAACGCCATTGGTTTCAACTCCGCTGGCAGCGAGTTTGCGGGCTTTTTTTGCACCACAACAGAGGGCAACTGCATCGTATTCATTGTAGATATGTTCTGCTGAAATTGTCTTTCCTACATCTGCATTAAATACAAATTCAACGCCTTCCTGCTTCATGAGTTCGATACGGCGCTCGATGATGGATTTTTCCAGCTTCATATTTGGAATACCGTACATCAAAAGTCCGCCGGCTCTGTCTTCGCGTTCGTATACGGTTACACTGTGGCCGCGGCGGTTGAGCCAGTCAGCAGCTGCAAGACCACTTGGACCTGAACCGATTACGGCAACCTTTTTTCCGCTGCGCTTTGCAGGAACTTCTGGCTTGATATAACCTGTAGAAAAGGCTTTTTCGATGATGAATAGTTCGTTATCGTGGATTGTTACGGCACCATTGAAGATGCTTTTGTCTTCTAAATCAGGGCACCCGCAGTTACAAGCCTTTTCGCAGAGAGCAGGACAAACGCGGCCTGTAAATTCAGGAAAACTTGAAGTTTTCAAAAGTCTCCAGGCAGCCATATCAAACTGTCCGTTGTAGAGAGCATCATTCCATTCCGGAATGTAGTTATGAAGAGGGCATCCAGTTACCATTCCCTTGAGGCGGATTGCACTCTGACACATCGGAACACCGCAGTTCATACAACGAGAGGCCTGCTCACGGCGAGCTTTTTCGTCCAGCTTTGGATGGAATTCCTTAAAATTGGTAATTCTTTCCAATGGCGGAATATTTCCGTTTTCAATTCTCTTAAAATCCATAAATCCTGTAGGACTATTCATGGCGTGCCTCCGTCATAACTTTCAAATAATCATTTGGAATAATCTTCTTAAAACATGTGCGATAGTGTTCCCAGTCAGCAAGGATTTCCTTAGCACGAACACTCTGAGTTTCTTCAAAGTGCTTTTCAATCAATGAACGAAGTAATTCTTCATCAGTTGTTTCTTTCAAAGTTGTATTTTCATCATCAAGTTCGTACATTGTAACAAGTTCACGGTTCAATCTCTTATAAACTTCATGATTTTCATCAAGAATATATGCAACACCGCCACTCATTCCGGCACAGAGGTTCTTTCCTGTCTGACCGAGAATTACGGCAGTTCCGCCTGTCATATATTCAAGACCGTGATCACCACAACCTTCTGCTACAACTGTAGCACCACTGTTGCGTACGCAGAAACGTTCACCTGCAACACCGTTTATGTATGCAGTTCCGCTTGTTGCACCAAACAAAGCAACGTTTCCTACGATGATATTCTTATCAGCAGTTCCGTTAAAACCTTCTGCCTTTTTAACAACCAGTTTACCGCCGCTTAAACCCTTACCAAATGCATCGTTTGATTCACCTGTGAGGCGCAATGTAAGTCCCTTTGGAACAAAGGCACCAAAGCTCTGTCCGGCACCGCCTTCAAAATTAACTGTAAAGGTGTCGTCGGCAAGGGTTGTACCAAACTTCTTCTGAATTTCGCTACCGAGAATTGTTCCGGCAGTACGGTCTGTTGACTGAATAACAATTGACTTATCAAGACTGTTCTGAGAAGCACTCTTAGAAGAAACGCTTTCAAACCATGCGAGAAGCTGCTTCTGGTCGATTGTAGATTCCAGTTTGAAATCATAGAGAGAGCGGTCATTCTTCCATTCAGAACAATCTTCTCCCTGGAGATTCTGTGTAGTCTGAGCAAGAAGTCTTGAAAGATCTACGAGAGAAGCTCGCTTAAAGCCCTGTTTTTCTTTTAATTTGAGCAAATCTGTGCGGCCGCACATTTCTTCGATTGTGCGAACACCGAGTTTTGCCATATATTCACGAAGTTCCTGGGCAATGAACTTCATAAAGTTTTCAACATATTCTGCTTTTCCTTTGAAGTTCTTGCGGAGCTGTTCGTTCTGAGTTGCAATACCAAATGGACATGTATCGCTCTGACAAGCACGCATCATGCGGCATCCCATTACAACGAGAGGAGTTGTTGCAAAACCAAATTCTTCGGCACCAAGGAGACAAGCGATTGCAACATCGCGTCCGCTCATGAGTTTACCGTCGGTTTCGATTACTACACGACCGCGTAAACCGTTCTGGATGAGGGTCTGGTGAGTTTCTGCAAGTCCAAGTTCCCATGGAAGTCCGGCATTGTGGATAGAAGAAATAGGAGCAGCACCGGTACCACCGTCATGACCACTGATGAGGATAACCTGAGCACCAGCTTTTGCAACACCGGCAGCGATTGTTCCAACACCGGCTTCACTTACGAGTTTTACAGAGATGCGGGCCTTGCGGTTGGCATTCTTGAGGTCGTAAATCAACTGAGCCAGGTCTTCGATAGAATAAATATCGTGGTGTGGTGGAGGCGAGATAAGTGATACACCAGGAGTTGCATATCTTGTCTTGGCAATCCATGGGTGAACTTTTTTGCCAGGAAGGTGACCACCTTCACCAGGTTTTGCACCCTGAGCCATCTTAATCTGGATTTCCTGTGCGCTCAAAAGATATTCTTCTGTTACGCCAAAGCGTCCGCTGGCAACCTGCTTGATTGCTGAGTTATAAATTGTTCCAAGACGTTCTGGTTTTTCACCACCTTCACCGGAGTTACTCTTTCCATGGAGGTGATTCATAGCTTCTGCCATACATTTGTGGGCTTCTTCGCTGATTGAACCGTAAGACATAGCACCTGTCTTGAAACGCTGAACGATTGAATCTACGCTTTCAACTTCATCGATAGAAATACCGTTGCCGGCTTTTTCAAGATCGAAATCCAGCATAGCGCGCAATGTATGTGGATGTTCATTTGCATCGATCATTGCAGTATACTCTTTGAATCGTTCATAATCACCGTTCTGAGTAGCCTGCTGCAAAGCAACGATTGATTCTGGATTATAGAGATGGTCTTCTGCACCAGGACCTCGGCGCATCTTGTGATAACCTGTAGAATCCAAGTGGCTGTTTTCTGTAAGTCCGTCAGGGTTCCAGGCTTTATTGTGATGATAGATAATATCTTCCTGGATTTCTTTTAAGCCGATACCGCCAACACGGCTTACTGTATTTGTAAAGTACTTTTCAACAACATCACCGGCAATACCAACTGCTTCAAAAATCTGGGCACTCTGATATGACTGAACAGTGCTGATACCCATTTTTGCAGCAATTTTTACGATACCGTTGATGATTGCCTTGTTGTAATCATCGATTGCTGTGTGGTAATCCTTATCAAGAATCTTCTGGTCGATAAGTTCTGCAATTGCTTCATGTGCAAGGTATGGATTAACTGCGCGGGCACCATATCCGAGACAGAGAGCTGCCTGATGAACATTGCGTACTTCTGCAGTTTCAAGGATGATTGAAATCTTTGTACGCTTTTTAGTGCGGATCAGATACTGTTCAACAGCACTTACAGCAAGAAGAGAAGGAATTGATGCATGATTTTCATCAACACCACGGTCAGAAAGAACAACGATGTTGTATCCTTCTTCATACGCTGCATCAATCTTAGCAAAGAGATTGTCGAGGGCACCAGCAAGAAGGGTTTCTTTTGAAGAATCCTGTTCAAGCTGCTGTTCATCGATTAATAGTGAAATAGTCTTGGTTCTGAGGCCTTTCTGGTCGAGAGCCTTGATTTTGATTAAGTCAGTTCCAGTGAGAATTGGATTTTTAATTTCGAGAACATGACAGTTTTTACCGCTGGCATTCAAGAGATCACCGTCTGTACCAACAAATACACGAGTATCAGTAACAGTTTTTTCGCGGAGGCTGTCGATAGGAGGGTTTGTAACCTGAGCAAAAAGCTGTTTAAAGTATTCAAAAAGACCAGGGTGGTTATCGCTTAAAACGGCAAGAGGAGTATCAACACCCATAGAACCGATTGGTTCTACACCAGTTTTAGCCATTGGAAGAATCATTTCGTTTACATCTTCGTAGTTCCAGCCAAAGGCACGGTAAAGCTGGTCGCGTTCCTGCTGTGTTGAAACAGGAATCTTTTTGTTTGGAATCTTAAGGGAAGCAAGTTCAACAAGATTCTGACTGAGCCATTCTCCATATGGATGTTCACCGGCATATTTTGATTTAATTTCGTCGTCAGAAATGATTTTCTTTGCCTTGGTATCTACGAGAAGCATTCTACCAGGCATGAGGCGGTTCTTTTCCTGGATGTCACTTTCTGGAATATCGAGAACACCAACTTCACTGCTGAGAATGAGAGTTCCGTCTTTTGTAATATAATAGCGGCTAGGGCGGAGACCGTTTCTGTCCAGTGTAGCGCCAAGAACATCACCATCGCTAAAGAGAAGGGCAGCAGGACCGTCCCAGCTTTCCATCATAGTTGACCAGTAATGATAAAAGTCCTTTTTATCTTGACTTAAAGTTGTATCATGCTGCCATGCCTGTGGAACAAGAATCATCATTGCAAGAGGAAGTTCGATTCCATTCATCATGTAATACTCAAGGGTATTATCGAGCATTGCAGAGTCACTACCAGACAAATCAATTTCACCACCACGGGCAAGCATTCTGTCTGCATTTCCGCGGATAGTATTGATTTCGCCGTTATGTGCAATCAGGCGGTTAGGATGAGCACGCTGCCAGCTTGGGTTTGTATTTGTAGAGAATCGTGAGTGTACGAGAGCAAGAGCAGATGTATATTCTGCAGAGTTAAGGTCTGAATAGAAGGTTCTGAGCTGGTCTACAAGAAACATTCCCTTATAAACGATAGTTCTTGAAGAAAGAGAACAAACGTAGGTCTTGTCTTTAGAATCAGCCTGTTCTTTTTCAAAATCGATGCGGATTTTGTAAAGAATTTTATCAAATTCAATTCCCTGAGCAACATTCTGAGGGCGTTTTACAAATCCCTGCCAGATCTGAGGCATACAGTCGCGGGCTTTTTTTCCGAGGACTTCTTCATTTACAGGAACTTTGCGCCATCCGATAAATTCGCAGTTCTGAGCCTTACAGCATTTTTCAAAGCGCTTCTTTTCTGATTCATAATCATTAGCAGGAAAGAAGAACATACCAATACCGTAATCACGGTCCTGTCCCATATCCTTGGCAAAGCTAACTTCTTTCTTGAAAAAATCATGACTGATTTGAACCAGAATACCAACACCGTCACCAGTTTCACCACTTGCATCTTTTCCGGCACGATGTTCAAGTTTTTCTACAATACTTAAAGCATTGTCTACGATTTTGTGAGTTTTAGATCCATCAATGTTTACGACAGCACCAATACCACAGGCATCGTGTTCAAAAACTGGTTCGTAAAGAGTTTGAAGATTCATAAAGAAGACCCCCTAAGACAAAAAAAAGAGGTCGTAGACATACTATTATGGCATAATATTCCCATAAAAATATATCTACGACCTCTTTGCCGTTTTCTGCATTATTGTTTAAATAGAGAAAAAAGTCAATATAGTTAGAAGAAGATATCCGGATACTTAACAAATCCTTTATCTGAAAGAAAGGCCTTTTCGTAGGCATAAGCGGTCTGTAAAACAAGATAGTCCTGATGACGGCGGCCGGTCATCTGCAATCCAACAGGGACATTCTCCCTTGAAAAACCTGCAGGAACTGAAACAGAAGGATTTCCGGCAAAATTAGCGAGGAAAGTCTCTGTCCAGCCGATGAGAGATTCAACCTTCTGGCCGTTGATTGAGTCGGGGCCTTTGGTATTTTTATCAGTGCGATTTAAAATCCCTGCAACACAGCTGACAGGGGAGAGGATTAAATCGTAGCTCTGGAATACATCTTCAAACTGGTCCAGAACATCAGTTCGGGCAAGGTTGAACTGGTACATATCTTCGATTCCCAAGCTATCGACGATTTCTTTCCAGTAGATAAACTCCTCGGGGAAGTCGTCTCTATGATTTTTGAGTAAGTCTGTTCCCCGAGCTTTGAGGTGATTGAGTTCCAGGGCGCAGTCGATGGTGATTCCTTTGCACCATTGTTCTGCAAGAGAAGAGGCGGAGTGTTTAAAATTGAATTTAACCTCATCAACCTGATAGCCAAGCTTTTTAAATTGATAAGCAGCGTTTCTGACGATAATTTTTACTTCTGGCTCCACATCAAAGAGGCCAAAGTCGTCTGTGTAAGCAATTTTAAGGCTTGAAAGTGATTTGGTAGACAGAATCTCTTGATAATTAACATTTTTTGGTAGACAGAACGGGTCTCGATTATCGTAGTAGCTCATATAATCGAGTAGGATTGCTGTATCTTTTACGCTTTTGGTAAGTCCACCGTTAAAACACAGGGGATGAGTCGCACTCCAGGCATCCGGACGGCATACAGAAGGAATGGTTCCGACGCCGGCTTTAAAACCGATGAGATTGCAGAAGCTGGCAGGGATTCGGATTGAGCCCCCAGCATCTCCGCCTTCTGCGATAGGAACAAGGCCGCTAGCAACGGCAGCGGCGCTTCCGCCGGAAGAACCGCCTGAATTGTACTTAAGATTGTACGGAGTCGATGTAGGGCCGTACATTTTATTATCGGTGGTACCCCTGAATCCGTATGCAGGGGCATTTGTTTTGCCAATGGCAATTCCGCCGGCTTTTTCCATGGCAGAGCAGAAAACGGAATAGGTTTCATCTGTAGAAACAAGGCATTTTACGCCGCCATGAGAGCTCTTCCAGCCGGGTTTATTAGGAAGAAAATCCTTGAGGGCAAAAGGAACCCCTGCAAAAGGACCGATTTTTTCGCCGTTTTGGAGGCGTTCTTCCAGTTTTTTTGCCTGGGCAAGGGCATAATCTGCCTTTACATAGACAAAGGCATTGATTTTACTGTTGAATTTTTCGATTCTCGCAAGGAAGTATGACACAACTTCTGTGGGAGAGATTTTTCTATCGTTAACGAGAGCGCCGATCTGCCAGGCGTCCAGTTTTTCTAATTGGTATTCCATTAATTTTCCTGGTTAAATTCAAAACGAGCCGGATCGTCGGAGAGTTCCATCTTTTTGCAATAAGCAAAGTATTCCTGACCAACGCCTTCCAGCTGCCATTTTTTGCACTTTAAGTATGCAATTGGAGAAAAGATGATTTCGCTGACTAATTCTATCAGCGCACCAAGCAAAGCCATCCCGAGAATTGTAACCGGGCCGTAGAAATGAGCAAAAAGGCCAAAGGCGATTCCTGTAAAGATAAAATTATCTGCAAACTGGCCAATTATTGTGCTGATAAAAGAGCGGGTAGCAAAAGCGGCTTTTCCGTCCGGCTTCTTTTTAAATGCACGACCGATGCATACATTGACGATTGAATTGATAATTCCAGAGGCAATATAGGCGATTGTTGAAGAAATCAAAATCTGCCATGGCTGAACGCCGTTACCGGTAAAGCCCAAAACTGCATCAAAAGAAGAGCTTGCACCTGGAAAAGGAAAATCAGAAGGAACAGAAGCAATTATTCCCAAAAAGATAATTGCGATAGCATTAATTGCGGCACCAAAAAGGTTCAGTTTGATACTGGCTTTGGCACCAAAGGTCTTGGTAACCATATCCATAATGAGGAACACGGCCCAGGACAGGAAAACTCCACCAGTAATCGAAATAAAATAGTTTTGACCGATTTTTAAGCCGCTCCAGACAATCTTGTTTGCGGCAAGATTCATGGTTACTGTACAAACAGTAAACAACGCAACGACAACTGCAGGAATTGATCTAAGGAGCATTTTCCAGTCTTTAAGATCAAATAGCCATTTTACAGTGTCCACAATCCAAGCAAAAAGCTTTTTCATTTTTGTATCCTCGCATTTATTTGCAAAGACAGAAGAAGCCCAAAAAAAAGAGAGGCATAATAACCCCTCAATTCTCTTAAAAATCCCTAGTTTTTTTTAGAGACAGGATGGTTTTCGAACTGTCTTATGAATTATGTCCTGAACAATATAATAGAAAAAAAAGATCAAGTCAAATTGTAGAAGTGCACGGATCAGGAATTTTTTGATATACTAATAATATGAACGATTTAACACCAATTCAAGAAGAAATTACAGACGCCCTTGAGCAAATGAAAGAAAAATCTCTGATAACAGAAGCCGTTCTTGCCAAAAAAGTCCGGGAAAAAGCTAAGATTCAGGGAAAGAATAAAGCCGGCATCTGCCTAAAGGATTTGGAAATCTGCGTTGAATATTTGGCAGAAAATAATGGATTACAATTCGCGCTACACCTGAACAGTGCTAATGATATTTTGATAAAACGAGAAGATACCTATAAATTTCTCAAAGCGGATTCAAAAAAACGCAGGCTTGCAAGCGAAAAGTCTATTTCTGTTTTGACTAATGGAGATTTACGACAGAAAGCTACAGGTGGAAAGACGATTAAAAAGAGATTTGATCGAAGGAAGATGGGAAAGTTGGATGCAGAGGTTTTTGAGTAGGAGTAAAAATGTAAGCGTCTAATTACCACCACCTAAAAATCAGTAAAATCATATATTAAAATGGTCTCCAAGAAGGAGGCCATTTTGAATTTATTCGAAACAAAAGGC
>JAFNQK010000126.1 GCA_017386165.1 Treponema sp. | reverse complement strand
TTGGAAGCATCTTCTTCTGCATCCAGAAAACCATATCCCGCTTTTCGTCCCACATCCCAATATCCCGGAGAACAAGACAAGCATCCTCAAGTCTGCGCAAAAGAACCTTAGATTCCCAGAAAGCCTGAATTTCCTGGTCCCCTTCATCGATTCCTTCCATCACCTCACGGGAAAGGGCTACAAAATTACCGATAGAATTAGCCAGAGTCGCAGAAAGGGTAATCACCGGCCCAAAATCCCTTGCATTTTTATCACACAGACGCAGAGTATGTTCATTCTGCATCAAATCTAATGCCGCAATTTCAAGGTTTACAATGTCGTTCTTAATTCTGTTCACCATCTCATACGCACTGGAAGCCTTTTCTTCATTAGAAGAAAGAATTGCAAGAGTACACAAAAAACCGCTTTCAGAGCCTTTGCGCTTTCGGTACAGCTGATTAATCTGTTTTAAAATCTTGAATCGATTGAATGCTTCGCTAAAAAAGCTTGTGGCACTGGCTTCGATTCCGTGGGCTTCATCAAAAATAATTCTCTTGTACGGCGGAAGAACAGCACTGTCTTCATATCCAACGCCATGCATTCTCGCTTCGATGTCTGCAAACAAAAGATGATGATTTACAACGAGAATATTTGCCCCCGCCGCCTTTTTGCGCATCTTCATCACAAAACATTCGGAATGAAAGGGGCAGCGCATTCCCATACAGGCATCGCTTTCAGAATTAATCTTGGACCACAAGCCCTCTGGCGGCATAAAAGATAAATCGCTGCGGCTTCCGGTTTCAGAATTTTTTACCCATTCCGTGAGCTTATCCAAAAGATCATTGTCATCGTCAAAAAGTTCCCGCTGGCTGGTGGCCGCATCAAACCGGCGCTTGCACACAAAATTCTGGCGACCTTTCATGAGAACAAAATTAACAGGCTTTCCGATAATTTTCTGGGCCGCAGGAATATCTTTTTCACACAACTGCTGCTGAAGATTAATTGTCCCGGTAGAAATTACAATTCGTTCATTATTATTTATCGCCCACACCATGGCAGGAATCAGATATGCATAAGATTTACCTACACCCGTTCCCGCTTCAAACACTCCAAGCCCGTTGTTATTAAAAGTACGGGCAATGTTCTGCAAAAGCTCAATCTGAACAGGGCGTTCTTCAAAGTTTTCAGAGATTTCAGAAAGTGGTCCCCCGTCAGCAAGGTAGCCCCCCATCTCAAATTCATCGAGCTTTTTTATCGCGCGGGGCTTAATCGGCTCTACAACCACATAAACTTTTTCAACATTATTATCAATAATATAGAAGCCTTGTGCATTTTCGCTGGCTTCCTGTGCACATGCAATATCCGCATCACTTGGAACAAGTCTTCCGCTTGGGTGATTATGAATCAAAACAGAACAGGTGCGCTTTTCTCCCTGATTTACGGGAACAGAATGAATATTACCCCGGGCGCCAACCTTTACATTTATAACCAGACCGGAAAAATCAATTTCCCCGGCAAAAAAAATTTCGTTTCCTTCTGACTCTTTAATGGCAGAACGCATCGTTTCTATTACTTCAGCAGTAAACAATTTTTTTGCTTCTGTATCCATGCGCCCTCCATAAACAAAAAAAGGACTGCTCAAAAGCAGTCCTTGACATCTCCTAGCAGAATTGAACTGCTGTTGTCGGGATGAAAACCCGATGTCCTAACCACTAGACGAAGGAGACATATCAACTAAGTTGATGTATGGTATATTACTAAAAAAACAAAACCTCGTCAATACCAAAACGCAAGTAACAAAGAATTATATCTTTTTATAGAAAAAACTATTAATTAATTCTTATATCATGTAGAATGCTGTATAAAAGGAGTAAAAGAACAATGAAGAAATCACTTTCAATGATTGCATCTGCACTTATGGCATTCTCATTGATGTCATGTGCAACAACTCTCAGCGTAACCCGCACAAACCCATCAGAACTAGACCTCACAGGTTCAAAAACAATCGCTATTCTTCCAATGGATTACTACAACACAAATCCAACTTATTTGAGCGACCAGAAATTCCTTGCAGAAAAGTTCCTTAACAGATTAAAGTCTTATGCATACCAGGACACAAAATTTACACTTGTTGACGAAACAACAATCCGTGAATCC
Source organism: Treponema sp. (assembly GCA_017386165.1). Lineage (GTDB taxonomy): Bacteria > Spirochaetota > Spirochaetia > Treponematales > Treponemataceae > Treponema_D. Next base: position 7,414 of record JAFNQK010000126.1, on the reverse strand, counting down.
ATTAAACAGGGCTTTGCCGTACCTGCAGATATTCTCGTTAAGCCAATCTTTACAAGATTTGATGTAACAGATTCAGGAATCACCCTTGAAACCAAAGCCAGCGACGGTTCAACAATCGTAACAAAAGATGCATGGAAACGCATCATCGCCGGTGACATGGACATCACAGTTACAAGAGCAAGCGACAGAACAGTACTTGGAACAAAACATTTTGACTGGTTCAAAGGAAATAACGACGACCTTCCAAAAGCAAGCCTCCCTTCTCCACAGTCAAGCCTCTTAGAATCAATGGACACATACGCATATATCACTGCCGAAATGATTTTTGACACACAGGTTATGCATGCAATCCAGCTCAAAGAATCAAAAGACAAGAATCTCAAGGCTGACATGAAAAAAGCAAACGACCTTGCAAAATCAAAACAGTTTGAAGCTTCACAGAAAGCATACGCAGATATTTATGCATCAACAAAAGACTTTGCAGCCGGCTACAACAGCGCAATCATGCTTCAGGCAATGGAAAAACACGATGAAGCCCTCCAAGTTTTGAACGCCCTTTACGAAACCAACCCAGACAAGTCAGTCACCAAAGCCATCCAGGACGTCACCAAAGAAAAAATCAAAAAAGACATCCTCGACTCCCGCAACAACAAATAATTTTTTTACTGAATGATTGATATAAATATTTGCGCGAAGGAGAGTTGTGGTCGACTGGGAGCAAATATTTATATCAACTTCCTTACATCTTCATATCAAATTTTTCCATCAACTTAGAATGCAGCTGCTTCACTCCTTCTTCTTCAAGCCCTAGTTTCTGAGCTGCAACAACATCATTCATGGCATTGTCATACTGACTCATTTCATAATATGCCAACGCACGACGATAAAAAGTGTGTGACTGGTATTCGTTTATGGCAAGGCTCTCGGTAAAACACTCAACAGCCTTTTCGTATTCTTTCTTAATAGAATAAACAATTCCTTCATAATAAATAGAACGGAAGGACTTTGGATCACACTCAACAGAATTCTTAAAATCCGCAAGAGCATTGTCGTAGTCATTCTGGGTAAAATATGCCATTCCCCGGTGCTTATAAATAACCGAAAGAACAATATTATTTGGAGCCGGCTTAGATTCAATAATCTGACTGTAAATCAAAATCGCATTTGCCAGGTCTCCCGCATTATGGGCATGAATCGCCTGCAACAGCATATCATCGATGGTTCCACGAACATACGGATTAACCCGCTCAATAGAATCCACAACCGATTTGCCCGTATTAGGAACAACTTCTGTAAGGTCGTCCGCCATTTCATAAAAGGATTGACGACGCAGGTTCATTTCTGACTGAAGCTTTTTCTGATAATCGCGGATTTCCTGAAAGATAATGTCCGCAAGGCTTAGAGAAGCATTCATACTGGCAAGCTTTCGTCTCAGCGGCATATCAAAAGGAGTAAATTCAGTCTTATATATCAGTTCGTGTTCAACCTCTGCCCAGGCATCCTGCAAAATTGTTCTGATCTGGATTTCGCACACAAGGTCGTTAGGAATTTTCATTCCCTTTGGCATCTTTGAAGGCTTGCAGTCCTCAGGAATTGCCACCAGAACATGGACAGATTCGTATCCAAATTCCCTAAAACTCTGATTTGCCCCTTTTACTTCAATTTCTTTTACATCAAACACAGAAGAAATCTGTTCCTGCACTTCTTTAATGTCTTCAAGAAATGTACAGATTATGCGGATTCCCATCATATCGGTAAGACAGATTAAGTTCTTAGAATTCTGTGACTCAGCCGCTTCTTTTGGACGCTGTCTCAAAACCTTTTTATAGTAGGAATTAAAACTCTTTACCCGCGCCTTATAAGTCACTTCCGAACTGAGTTTAATCGTGTCCACAAGTTTAGCCTTGATTCCCTTCATGATATGTTCGAGATAAGGACCATAAGATTCATATATATTTTTAATCGCCGTTTTGGCAGGAATATCTTTGTAAATTTCGTCTAGTTTTTCATTTTCCATACAGAACATTCTATTCCAGATTTTTCGAATTCTCAACTAAATTCTATTGTCACAGATTTTTCCTTTCGGTATAATACACAAGTTAGTTTGTCTAACGATAAAAATTAAGGAGTCCTAAATGGCAACTAGAAGAAGTCCTAGATTCAAAGAATGTAGAAGACTTGGTGTAAACGTATGCGGTCACCCAAAAGCTTTGGACAGAGCAAACAGTCCAGCTTTCAAGAAAAATCACAAACAGTCAGAATATGGCTTGCAGCTTGCTGAAAAGCAGAAAGTAAAGGCATATTATGGCATTTTGGAAAAGCAGATGCTTCGTGCTTACAAAGAAGCAGCTCGTTCCAACGGAAATACAGGAGAACAGTTATTAATTTCTCTTGAATGCCGTTTAGACAATCTTGTATACAGAATGGGATTCGCTAACTCTATCCGTATGGCTCGTCAAATGGTAAGCCATGGTCACATGCTCGTAGACGGAAAGAACATCAACATTCCATCATTCAAGGTAAAAGTTGGTTCAACAATTCAGCTCGTAGAAAAATCACGCAAGAGCGAACAGTTCAAGAACTGCTTCCTTAGCCAGAACAGAGCACCACTTTCTTACATCACTCGTGATGAACAGAATTTTGCCTGCACTTTCAGCGCACTTCCACAGAGAAAAGAAATCCCTGTAGACGTAAAGGAACAGCTTGTTGTTGAATACTACTCTAAATAAGTAGAATCAAACCAGCGCAAAAAGGACTGCCTGACTCGGCAGTCCTTTTTTTATTTTCCACTATATACACTACCCCCCATTTTTTATAAAATATCATTATATATTCATCATTAGATGAGAAAGGGGGATTTATGAATAATCTAAAAAAAGCCTTCAAGCTTTCACTTTTTATCAGCCTTACATTTTTATTTACAATCTTTACATCCTGTCAGGGCGACCCAGAAAACACTGCCTCTCTCAATTTTGACCTCTCAGGACTCGCACAGATTCTAAAAAACGAAACAGAAACAACTGATACAACCGGTACAACAGAACCGGCTGCAGAACAAGATGCAGACGCTGGTTCTGGTTATACTTACGAACTTGCAATCAGCATACATGAAAAGATAGATGAAGAAGCAGAACATTTTGACCGTGAAAAAGAATTTTTCCATGCATTTCAGACTGTATCAGCCTCATCTATCGAAGAACTTTGTGAAAAAACAGTTACATTTTCAAACCTAAAACCTGGCCTCAACATTTGTATTATGATTCAGTTAACACTCAATACTAATTCAGAAGACAGTAACCAGAAACCAGTTCTTTATAAAGGATATAAAGACATCACTTTGGATTACGGTATAAACGATGCTCATGTTTCATTAACAAAACAGAACGGTTCTCTCGATGTTGTAATCGTATCAGAATTTAAGATTTATGCTTATTATGGGGCATTTAATGCATCAAAAGATAATCTTGGATTAATTAAACTTAACCTCAATAAAAAATATTTCGGTTTCTCTGACGAGTATTTCGACCCGCTCGAACTAAACGAAATTCAGGACGGCATGATTCATTCAGTTTCAAACGATGGTACACGTACACAGTCTAATTCAATCTGTTTTATGGCATACAGCCCATCTTTTAATCAAACCTATGTAGATACTGAAAATGCCGACCAATACACCTACCAGTGGTTAATAAACAACAAAAAAGTAACTCTTTCTAGCGGTAATTACGGAGCCATCGACATCGCAAGCGATTATAATCTCGTAAATGGCTTAAATATACTCAAACTCATTGTCTACAAAGGCTCAGAAATAAAAACTGACGAATTTAGCTTTACAATTCAGGATTAATCAAGGGAGAAGTTTATGAAAAAGATTATTATTACACTTTTATCTTTAGCTGCTGTACTATTTTCATCGTGTAACCCTATAAATCAGGCTTCAACAGAGCAGACAACAAAAGAAGGTTACGGTTCAATTACATTGAATTTCACTCAGAAATCAAGAACCATAAGCCCATATACAGTTGATTTCTCTCAGTGTCAATGGGAAATCACAATTACAGACTTGGTTACAAACCAAAATGTAAAAGACCCTTCTTACAACCCAACATCTAATCCAAAAAACATTACTAAAAAGCTCTCACAAGGTGTTACAAAATACGAATTAGAAGATATTCCTAACGGCTTGTATTCTGTAAAAGCAGAAAGCCAATTTTATCCAATCTCAGGCTCAGCCGAAAGTGTAACTCTCTATGCAGAAGAAACTGTACCCGTTAACGGCTCAACAACTCTCGCATTAACCGTCGGTTTTGTAAAAACAGATAAAGGCTCTCTCTCAGGTACAGTAAACATCTCAACATCCCTTGGTCAAACCGATGTAGAAGCCTATCTCTACGACGTTTACGATTCATCAGATGAAAATAGAATTCAGCTTAACTGCGTTTACAATGAGGACAATGCAACTTATTCAATCTCATCTTCTAGTGATATTGTTTCAGGCTATTACTTTTTAATCTTGATGGCAAAACCTTATACTTACGAAGAATCAGATACTCCGGCTGCACAGAAAAAATATCTTGAACCATTTTATGCCCTTAACATCGGCGACAACCTTATCGAAATTGCAGACACTCTTACAACAAAATTTACCCTCACTGCATACGATAATTTCAGCACAAAGACTTTTTATGCTAAACAGGATGCCCCTACTGATACTAACTACACTGGTATCTTCCCAAGTATGCCTGCTAACCTATCTACTTTGCTTTTCAATCTTACACACAGTGAAGACTGGCTCAATGTAAACATTAATCTTCTCGACAGTTCAGACGACACAGGTACAACCACCCTCTCTCTCCCTGTTTCAAGCATCTGCGATTACATAAACACATCTAATACACAAATTAATATTTATAAAGACACAAGTGATTCCCCAATTGCTCAAATTAAAAAGGCTTTAATTGACACTAATAGAGCTACAATTGCAACAAGTGGCGCAGACAGCCGTATTACATTTAGATTTAGGCCAGATACAGAAAAAAAATTAATTCTCTCACACGAACGTCCTTCTCTAGACCTTTTAATCGACGACGAAATCGCATTGTTATATGAAGCAGTAGAAGTTAAAGAAGATTATATTAATCCTTTCAACCTCAATATCCAGTTTGCAGAGGATTTTGACCCATCATATTACTCACAGACACCGCTTATCACAGCAGTCGCTACAGACTCATCAAAGCAGATTACTTCTCCATGCGGATATATCAGTTTTGCTCAGACTACAGCAGACGGAGCATCAGGTTCTTCAGATACATACACCTATCATGTATCAGACACAGAATCAATCACATACCAGGCCTTCTCAAGTTCTGACTTCACAAGTTTCTACCTTCTCCCAATTGCATCAAACACCGCAAGCGTTTACCAGGAAATCCCAGACTTTGCCGTTCAGATTACCTACGATGCAACATTAGAGACTAAACTGATTTCAAGCGGCACCAAGTTCAAGCTCTACGACCAGAACCTCTACCTAAAAGCAGTTTGCGACGACAGCGAAACCTTCAAGCAGGGCACAACCTTCGTATGGCGCCTCAACGGCACCATCCTCGACAACCCATATGTAAACCTCACCACCCATCCATCATACACCGGCTCATACGACATCATTTCCTGCGTAGCATTCTACGGAAACAACATCAAGAGCAGCTCATTTAGCATCAACGCAACTGACCCGGTTAATAGTAGTATTTTTGTGTATAACAACAACTCTCACTTTACAAAAATATCTGATATCGACCAGGAAGATTATAGCTTAGATAATGATGATACATGTACAGATCCAAAGATTACATTTGATAAAAATGGAAATTTATGGTGGTTTACTAAAGCATCATACAGTGGTTCAGAATGGTATGTATTACATGGTACAAATCAATTAACATTAGATTTCGATTCAGATGTTTCAATCATAAATATAAGTTATGACTCACTTTCAGATACAATTTATTATATTACAAGTACATATAACTCAGATACTTCTTACTACACAATGCATGTTTACAAAATCCCAGGAGCTTCTGAACTAGATTATCAACTGTACACTAATGCTAGTAAGCCACCTTTATATTTCTAATACACTTTTAATACTGAAATAAATACAAATGTGTGTGTTGCTTCTGCAGTAGATAACTATGTAACAGCAATAACAAACACAAACAACTATTACATATTTACTCCAGAAGATTATTCTACACCAAGAATCATCTCTCTAAATTTACCAGAAGAACTTTCTAATACAACCTATTCAGACATGATGATTAATGAAAATTATGAGAATTCTTATGTATTAGTTTCAGAATTTAAAACCGATGATTCTTACGATGTATTTATTTCGCGCGGTGGATTAATTACACTCCCTCTTGAAGTTGATAATTTGACCACTATTTCAAAAAGCATAAATGAGATAATAGGATGGACAAATAATGAATATTCTTACACTAATTCATCGAATGTAGATGAATTAGTCACAGTAATATCTCCTGATCAAAGCGAGACAGATTCTACATCTGTTTTCTTCAATCCTAGACAGTTCATTGCAATCCGCGAAGATGAACTTATTTTTGCAGACAGTGGTTTCTATGTTGGAGATGAAAGTGGAGAAAACTCATTCTATACAGTACATACTGTTAAAAGAATCATTAAATATAATTTAAAAGCAAAAACAGAAGCTAACGCTATATCCGTAGCAAGTACAGAAGCAAAATTTGACTCCCCAATTAGCGGAACTGCTTTTAACTGGGATTAAATGCACCTCTCCCTCCTCCTCCCACTCTACAACACCGAAAGCACTCTCTTAAATTGTCTTAACAGCGTGCTTTCACAGGATTGGGAGGGACTCAATTTCAAAAACAATCTTGAACTTGTACTTGTGAACGACGCAAGTACAAGTCGAGATTCCGACGGCAAAACCTCAAAACAAATCATCAAGCAATTCAAAAAATCCGTCCGCAAAGCACACAAAAAAATCAAAATCATTTACATCGAACACTATCAAAACAAAGGCCTGGTAGAAGCCCGCCGCACCGCTCTATACGCTTCTAGCGGCAAGTATGTAATGATTCTGGATACTGACGATACCCTTCCACCAAACGCACTTAGCTCTCTATACACGACGGGAGTACAACAGGACGCCGACATAGTTCACGGCAGAACAAATGTAAACGCAACAACGCCGTCACTTGCAGAAAAGATTCTCAAAAAAGCCAATCTCATCTATACTCAAGACGGCGGCATTCTCCTTGGCCCACAAATCCTCGACGCAATGCTGGTTCACCATTCAATCAACAGCTTTTTATGGGGCAAACTCTACAAACGCGAGCTCTATCTCAACGCATTTGAATACATTCCTCCGGTATAC
>JAFNQK010000125.1 GCA_017386165.1 Treponema sp. | reverse complement strand
GGTTCCCTCACACAACCCTTGCTACAAGGCTGAATCAAAGTCAGTTTGAAAAAGCAATCAAAATTGCAAAAAACATCAAACTGCCTTTAGCAACTGAAAGCAATGAAATTGCAGTGTATCAATGTTCACCGTTTGCAGAATTGAAGCGTCTTTCTCTTGATTCCTAAATCTGAATCTCAAATCCGTTAGCTTTTGCCTGAGCCTTTAATTCTTCAAGGGAAATTTCACCGTTTTCTATAGCTTTTCGTGCTCCTGGCCCCAATGTAATTACAGGCTTCTGATTAGGATACATTTTTCTGCCATATTCTGCTAATTCAGACGGAGTCCAGCCACGATTTACATATAGATGGGAATTATTCACGAAATCCTGGATAAGCTGCATAAACTTATTTGCTTCATCCACTGTAAATTCAACTCCAGCTTCTGCCAAATCAGCCATTGTTCGTTTTATCTGATCCATAAATGGGGTCCAGCCTGTAAACAGACCGAAGCGTAAATCACGGAAGATTTTTTCAGCAAAAGTTCCCTGAACTGTAGCCAAAAACTCATCTAGTTTTTTCTGCTGACATTTTTTTGGACCATGTTCAGATTCACCACTCAACCATTTCTTTTCAAATTCTTCATCAGGGCTCAGAAAAGAAAAATCTTTAAGTTTCTTTCCTTTGTGAGGAGAAGGCTTGGTCAATTCTTCATTCCATTTATTTTTGATAACAGGACTAGTTGCTTTCAAGTTTTCAATATATTCAACAAGCTTCTTTTCCTGGGGAGTAACTACATGACCTTTAAGACTAAGAAGATTTTCAGGTACATACCACGGTCGTCCCTGCTGCATTTCATCAAGCTGATAAAAAACATGGATTTTTGCCAAACTGATTATTTCGGCAAGAATAACGTAGCGGTGAATGTCAGAACGCTTTTCTGCCGAGTACAGTTCATCGATTTCATAAACGCAGTAATCATGAACTTCGCGACGGGCAATCGAAGAAAACTCAATGATATCCTTCCGCTGCAGCTTCACAACTTCAGTTTTTTCAGAAAGTTCCTTATACACTTCCCACATATCGTTCAGACAAATTGAACCATAAAGAGCTGCACAGCCATCAAAGAAGCTACGAAGAAAGTCTATTTTCTCCTGTGTGAGTTTTGAATCCGCATACATGCGAGCAATCGATTTTTCAGAAAGTGGTTTTGGATATGCCATATCGTCCTCCTAGAACTCCACGTCTTTTAAATACCGCTTAAGCAAGAATGCACAGAAGTATGGGAACGTATGAATGTTATTTTCAAATCCTACATTTCCATGAATCAGCTTTATTCCAGTAGTTATATCTGGATATGAATCACTTTTTATTAGTGTCGAAAGAGATTTTGCTTTTCCGTTAGTTGATTTTACTTCGACAGGCACAAGAGACTTTTTAGTTCGTACAAAGAAATCCTGCTCAAGAGTTGAACTCTCCTTTTTATAATAGAACAGTTCATATCCCTGCTTGCAAAGAGCCTCTGCAATTACATTCTCGTATAGAGCTCCCTTGTAAACATTCATGTTTTTATTTGCACGTAAATCATCCTGAGATTCTTCATCAAGATTTGCTACTAAAAGTCCAGTATCACGGAAATAGACCTTATATTTGTCATCTTCGTAATTTCCCTTCAAAGGTAAATCCGGAGTATGAAGACAGTAACAGAGATTTATCATACCGGCATCATTGAGCCATTCAATACAGCCCCAGTAATCTTTGAACTTGGCACCACTTGCAACCTTTGAAATCTGGAACTTTTTGTTTTCCTTTGCAAGCTGAACTGGAATATGATTAAACACATTCAGAACTCGGGTTTTGTCGATGCCTTCAACATATTTTTTAATATCTTCTTTGTAGTCAACGATAAGTTCCTGCTGAAGTTCAAGACTGCCTTCAAAAGTTCCTTTTTCTATATAGTTGGAAACAACCTTTGGCATTCCGCCC
>JAFNQK010000124.1 GCA_017386165.1 Treponema sp. | reverse complement strand
GATGTCCTGCTTGATTCTTTTGCAAAAGTTAAAACTGTACTGAAAAAATATAAAACACCGGAAATTGCAGCCTTAAATGATTCAATTTTCAGATTTATCGAAAGCGAAGCCTACGAGAAGACAGAAATCCCCTCAATAACACGAAATTTGAATGAATACTTCAATTATTTGCAAATCGAAAATCTTCGTGAAGCGGCCGCCCATTTTGTAAACCTTTATTCATCATCCGGATATCCGGGTGCAATTGTCTTCATAATGACAAGATGCCCAAAACTTAATAAGAATCTTACGGAGTTCATAAAATCAATATGATGGAATTTAACGGTCATAAAATATGGAAGCTACAGATTCTCTGGGGAAAACAACATGGGGTAATTTTCATCCCTTCCGATCAGAAACTTTTTATAGAGAGAAATGAAATTATCATTCTTTCCATGCCGGGAAAATCAAGCGAAAAACAGAAAAAGGATTTCCTAAAATCTTCAATGAAAAAATCCCTTCATGAAGAAATTGAAAATCTCATGCCAAAATGGGAAAAGATTACAGGCCTAAAGTGTTCAAGCTGGTTTATAGGAAAGAGCAAAAGTGCCTGGGGCTGGTGCAGACCGTCAACCGGTAGAATCATGCTGAACGAGAACCTTATTTACAAACCAAAGAAATGCCTTGAATACGTTATTCTCCATGAGCTGTGTCATTTGGATCAGGCAAATCATGGTCCGCATTTTGCCGCTCTTTTGAATCAATATATGCCTGGCTGGCGGGAACTTGAAATATTAAACAACGGAGTTCTGCCAGCCTACAGCAAGTATGAATAAGATTTTGGAGAAAGATATGGATGCAAAAGAGAGAATTAAGAAGATTACCGAATTTTGGTTTCTCACCGAGCCCCTGATTTTTGCGGCATATTGCACGCATGAACTGTCTCAAAATGAAAATATGCAAGTTCCTTTCAGAACAGGAAAAAAGAGAATCGAATTTAATCCTGCAATAATAGATGGTTATCCAAATAAACTTATCGCTGAGTATCTTAAGATTGAGGTTTTCCGTATTCTCCTAAAACATCCCTATCAGCGCCTACCAACATTCCCAAACAGAAAGGTTCTGGCTTATGCAAGCAACATCACGATTGCAGACTGTTATAAAACAGAATGCAAACTGGCTGGTGTTAACAGATGGCCACTTAAAGAGGGACTCTGCTTTGAAGAGTACTATAATAAAATATTTGCAATACTTTCAACTCCACCGGAAGAAAACGCTGATTCAGGCGAGAGTATAATTCCTCCTGAGAATAAAAATCAAACATCAGATGAGGATGACTTTGAACATGAATGCTCGACCACGTTGGAAACAGAAGAAGCCGAACAACTTTCCGCACTTTGGGAAGAAGACGAAGAAGTTTCTTGCACCATCAACAATCTTATTGAAATTGCAGAATCATCAAATACCTGGGGCAACATATCAGGCAATTTGCAGGAGCTTATAAAAGCCAGCAAGACAATTGCCATGGATTATAGAAAAATGCTCTCTGCTTTTAGGACTTCAATTCTTTCGAGCAAAAGACGTCTTACACGTATGCGGCCAAACCGCCGTTTTGGATTTGCATTTATGGGCAGCAGATATGCCCTTGCCACAAACCTTTTGGTTGCAGTGGATGTAAGCGGTTCGGTTTCAAGCAGAAGCCTTATGAATTTCTTTTCCATTATAAACAGGTTCTTCAAATATGGAATAGAAAAACTGGATGTCATTCAGTTTGACCATGAATTAAAAACAAAGGATCCTCTTCCATTCAAGAAAGCAAAGAGCGAAGTAAAAATCGTTGGCCGTGGAGGTACGAGTTTTCAGCCTGCTGCGGATTACTACTGCTCACACCCGGAATACGATGGACTCATTTATTTTACAGACGGCTGGGCTGCAGTTCCGGAGTTCAATACAAAAAGAATCATCGATGTCCTTTGGATAATTACAAACAAAGGGGATTATGAAAGGCACAAGGACTGGATAAAGAAAATTGCCCATAACCGTGCAACATATATTCCAGAGTAAAAGGAGGTCAATATGGAAAGAAAATCAATTGCAGACATACACTTCTCAATTCATTCAGTTATTGTGGACTGGGAATTAAAATTAAAATTCTTTCGTTGGATTGCGGGTGATTTTCGCTATGATTCAATAGACTGGCTTTCCTCTCCAATATCAAAAAGTGAATTTCCAGATGGAATATCATGGCAGGATATTTTGGATTATTCAGAAGGAATTTCCTTAGAAAACAGAAGCTTTTCAGGAACCGAATGTGATATGCTTAAAATTCTTCGCATGGAAACCGCAGAACGTCTATTTGACAAATTTCTGCATGAAGGTCTTGATGAAGAAACAAAGCTGCAAGTGGAAAATGCCTGGAACGAACACTTCAATTCATTTGAGCCAGTTGATTACGAAAGCTTCGATTACACGCTTCAAGGTTTTTCTGGGAAATTCGACGGCAAGAAGTTTGCCTTTCATAAACAGCAGAAAAAAGGTTTAGCCTTTCTATGTACAAAAGGAAAGGGACTTCTTGCCTATGATGTGGGTGTCGGAAAAACTGCAACTGGAATTGCCGCTGTAGTTCATCAAATGCAGCATAAAAAATGCAAACGGCCCTTGATTATCGTTCCAAAAGCTGTCTATCCAAAATGGATACATGACACAAAAGAACTTTTTCCAGAAGTAATAGTCAATGAACTGGAAAATCTGAATAAAGAAATTATATGCGAATTAAGAAAGAACGCAATCTTTTTAGACAGCAAAGGAATATGTTTGCTTCCAGAGAATTCAATTTCTATCTGCACGGCAGAAGCCCTTGAAAAAATCTATTATGACCAAGACTTTATTCAGGGGTCTCTAAACGTAACAATCGGAAGCATGATTTCTCAGAAACATCTGGAAAATGAACTCATAGCTCCACCAGATCTTCCGTCTGAGGAATATGTTCTTTTTAGCACACTTGGTGCCGATCTTGTTCTTGTGGATGAAGCCCACCGCTATAAAAATCTTATACGGAAAGCTTCTGGCCGCGCAACAGAATTTTCAAATCTCGGTTTTGGCACATCATCTTCACGTGCAATAAAGATGCTCGCTCTAACAGACTATATTCATTTTTATAATCATGGCAACAATGTATTTTTCCTCACCGCCACCCCATTTACCAATTCCCCTATGGAAATCTATTCCATGCTTCTTTTTGTCGCCGGAAGAGAACTTTTAAGAATGGGCTACAGAACAATAAATGACTTTCTTAACGAATTTGCAGAAATAAAACTTGAATGGACAGTAAACAATAAAAATCAACTGGTGCAGAAAACTGTGATGAAAAATTTCCGTTCACTTTATGCCCTTCAGCAGATTATTCAAAATTACATAGATAAGGTCGATGCTGACGAAGCAAACATTAAGCGGCCTGAAAAAGAAACTCACGTTCTTAAGATCGAAATGACAGAACTGCAAGAGAAAATCTGCAAGCGTGAAATTGAACGTATTGCCCTAACACGTTCACTTGGGGACATTTTTAAGGGAATGAACAACCTTCGGATGAATATGATTTCTCCCGCTACTGTAAAGGAAAAATATGCTGCAAGAGACGGTATAAAAATACCAGATCCAGATAAGATGGTGGAAAGTTCGCCAAAGCTCCAGTTGGTTTGCAATACTGTACTCGAAGTTTACAATCAGCGACCGGAATGCGGTCAGATAATCTATCTTCCGCGTGGTGTAAAGGAATCGAATTCTGTAAAGCAATATTTTGTAAAAAAGGGGATTCCTTCAAAAGCAATCGTCATGATGAACTCCGGCACAAGTGAACTCCAAAAACAGCGGATTACGGCGGCCTTTAATGACCCTGCTCAAACTGCAAAGATTTTGATAGGCTCCGAAACAATCAGCGAAGGCGTGGACTTGAACGGCAACACTCTTGTCCTGTACAACTGCATGTTAGGCTGGAATCCCACAGAACCGATACAGGTTGAAGGACGGCTTTGGAGGCAGGGCAACAGGCAGAAAAAAGTTCATGTCGTTTATCCGCTCATGTATAATTCAATCGACTCCCTCATTTATCAGAAGCACGATGAAAAGGTGAGCAGAATAGATGCCCTTTGGAGTTATCGGGGCGACAAACTAAATGTGGAAGACATCAATCCTGCCGAGCTAAAATTTGACCTCATAAAATCAGCGGACATGAAGGCTGACATCATGCTCGAAGCAGAAATGCTTCCCTTAAAAAAACAGATAAGAATCATTGACGAAAGCTTTGAATTGATTCAGACTGCAGAAGAAAAAAAGGCGAAGTTTGAAAAAGAAGTGTCAGCGCTGAAAAAAGAGTCAGAAGAGTTACAGGAATACCGTCAGAAAACAATTGATGATGCAACAAAGCTACCGCAAAGCCTTCGTCGCCTCAGCGAAATAATGGTTGAAAATATCGATTCGGAAATTGAACTTAACAAAACTGCCCTTGCCACAAACCGCCGTAATCTTACAGCAATAAGCAACAAGCTCCAGAAAAAACTCGTATACACCCTTGGCGAAAATTTTACCGCGCAGCAAAAAGAAGATTACGTTGACGGATTAAAAAAACAAAAGGCAGAACTTAAAGCCCGGATAGAAAAAGTTCAAGGCAAAAAAGATGCCCTGGTACGCATGCTTCAAGCCCAATACTCCGCCGAAGAAAAAGCCGAGCTACATTCCGTCCAAAAACTGACAGAAGAGCTTGTGGGGAAAATTTTGGGGGAGGGGTGAATTGGAATTTAATAATATTGGTCCATCACAATATTGACTTTATCAATTGTTCAGGCATAACTTTTCTAATCCCTCAAACACCCCACCGGCACCACATAGACTCCATCTTCACGACGGTATGCATATTTTCCAGTTCCCGTAAGCACCATCAGGAATGACGGTTCTTTCATTTTCTTCGTATCAATTTTATCCCTGAACTTCTTAAGGTTTTCGGCTCCTTCTTCAATCAAATGGTCTCCTCCAAGTTTTATTTCAATCAAACCGAATGAACCATTTCGTAAATGAATAACTGCATCGCATTCAAGACCAGATTTATCACGGTAATGGTACACTTCTCCATCAAGACTTTCTGCATAAACACGAAGATCTCGTACACACAAGGTTTCAAAGAACAAACCCATTGTATTCAAATCTTTTACAAGATCATTTGGACCAAGGCCTAAGCTTGCTGTTGCAATTGATGGGTCAGTAAAGTATCGAGTATCTGAAGTTCTGATTGCGGTTTTTGAACGGAGGTTCGGATTCCATGCCGGCATATCTTCTATTACAAAGATTTTTCGCAATGCGTTTGTATAGGCATAAACGGTATCTTCTGTAAGGCTTTCTGCATCATTTGCCAGAATATCATCACGAAGAACAGTATAAGCAGTTTGTGTGCCCTGATTTCGTGCATATGATTTCATCAGTCTCTTTGCTCGTTCTGAATCGCGCTTTACATTATCAACCCTGGAAATATCTGAGTTTACAATTGCATCAAAATAATCTAAGGCCTGCTCAAGAGCAATGTCATCTTCCATGTCAATAGCTCCAGGCCAGCCTCCTCGACAAATTAAAAATGCAAGTCTATCAATGCTTTCTATTTTATTTTCAGCAAGAAGCTTTTCCGGTTGATTGAACATTTCCTTTAAGCTGACTTCTCCAGATGATTCACCTGATTCAAACAAGGACATAGGCCGCATTTTTATCCATGCAAAACGGCCGGTTCCTGTGTGAAATATTTCATCGGTTTCAGGAGGTACTGCCGAACCTGTAAGAATAAACTGTCCTACAGTATTTCTATGGTCAACTTCAAAACGAACTGCATCCCATAGCTTCGGCGCAATCTGCCATTCATCTATCAGACGCGGAGTTTCTCCCTGCAGAAGTTTTGACGGGGCTATATCTGCAGCCGCAAGATTTGCTTTAACATCTTCGGGCTTAGACATATACAAAATACTTTTTGCCGTCTGTTCTGCACTTGTCGTCTTTCCGCACCATTTAGGCCCCTGGATAAGGACAGCTCCTTTTCCTTTTAGCTTGCGGGCAAGGATATTGTCTGTAATTCGCGGTCTATACATAACTACAGTTTATGTTTGGCGTTTTGTCAACTTTTTGTTTGGTGATTCGGCGGTTTTTTATTTGGCGTTTTGGCTCTTTTTTATTTGGCGATTCGGCAATAATTGATTCTTATTGATAAGGGCATAGTCTTAAGATTATAGAGATCTTGACCCGCTGTCGGCCTTGGATTTCCTTTGTAATTTCTTTACCATCCAAATCGAAAAGTTTTTCTAAATATCAAATGAAGCATCGTTGCTGCCATAAACAAGCGTCATCTTTTCGCCAGAAAAACCTTTGATGCCCCGGAGCAATAAATGAAGATTAATCATAAGCGGCGCATTTATGCATACAAGCTTCTTTATTTCAGCAAACTGATATGCATTGATTATTCCAAGCGCAGCCCCATTTGAATGCCCAAAGAAATAAAGCTGATAATCTACAAGATTCTGCTTTTTTGCATAATCCCTGACAAACTCCATTTCAGCAGAAAAATCTGTCTTATATCCAAGAGGATTGGAAGAGACGATTATTGAACATCCATGCTTTTCATTCAATGCTCTTCCAATTCTTACATATTTATTCTCATAGCCATGACAACTGCCTTCAAACCCGGTTTTAACAAATACGACTGTATTATTCCCGTTGATGATGCCATACTCTATTTCTTTTCCGTTCTGTGACACCGAAACTGTTTTATCAAAATGATTTTCTAAATCTGATGCAGCCGAGTAATTTTCCATTATGATTCCTTCTGCAAGGTTTGAGCCTTGCGTTTTATGCTTTGGATTGTACTATGCAAGACTATCAAAGTATGATAGGGCGAAAAAGAAGTTTCAATTTCAAAAGCTTTCGCTTTCTTTAATATATTCATGAACAATTGAATAAAGATTTTTTTATATGTTTCTATATTTATATAGTAATCATAATTTCCTCGTTCTTTAATCCATTCTTTATTATCTGTAACTATTGCGTAGTATTCTTCAATTGCTCTTGCAAATAATTCACATGTTTTTCCGCGATAATTTGTTCTTTTTTCAGGAACTGGAATCATTTTTGAACGAAATAATTCTGCAATAATTCTTTCTTTTCGTCCCCGTTGTGATGATGCATAGTTGTCACGCGAAAATCGACTTCTTTTGTTATGATCAAAAAAATGTGCCAATTCATGAACTAAAACACAATCAAGCTGATTATTTTTCAAAAGCTGCCTAACTTCATTTAGAGTGATTTCATTTGTAAATGGTGTAAAAGTTCCTAAAGCTCTTCGCGCTTTCTTATCATTTAATAATAAATTTGAATCTGCAGATAAAAAATCTTTTGTCAACTTATCACCATAAAACAACAATGCTTTATTTAGAGAATCCTCAACTTCATCATAACAAAGCTT
>JAFNQK010000123.1 GCA_017386165.1 Treponema sp. | reverse complement strand
GGCGCACTGGGCTGCTTATTGTTAATAAGGTAAAGCTTCCTGCAGATTTTCTCAAATGGTTAAAACATATAAGATTACGGAAGAAATTCCTGATTTTGATGATTCTATAAAGGGAAAAGATAAATATGAAAATTTATCAGACCATTGTCCTCTCTTTATAGATGTATCTAAAATTTAAATTGGAACATTTTTTTCATCAGGTCTAGCCTGATTTTTTTGTACATTTTTCTTGACAAAGTAGAATATACATTGTATATACTGAAGTGTGGAGGTGTGTTATGCAGGCAGTCGTTCAGAAATGGGGCAACAGTCTCGGTTTTAGGATTCCTTCTCTTTGGGCAAAAGACAACAATGTACAAAGCGGCAGTAAGATTGAAGTAATTGCGGAAAAAGGAAAATTGGTCATTCTTCCTCAAAAAAAAACTCTTGATGATATGATGTCTATGGTAACCCCCGATAACATCCATTCGGAAATATCAACAGGGCATGCAGTAGGTAAAGAAGAATGGTAAAATCAAATTATGTCCCAGAAAAAGGCGACTTGGTTTGGCTGGACTTTGACCCTCAAGCCGGGCACGGACAGAAAGGTCGTCGACCTGCAATTTGCGTATCACAGAAAATTTACAATCAGAAAATTGGTCTTGCTTTGTTCTGCCCTATCACAAGCCATATAAAAGGTTATCCTTTTGAAGTTGTTCTTGACAAGCATTCTATCAACGGCTGTATTTTAAGCGACCAGGTAAAGAATCTCGATTGGACTAAAAGAAACTGCGACTTTATAGAAAAAGCAACAGAAGAAGAAATTAATACTGTTGTTGATAATATCAAATTGATGATTGAGTAAAATATCACATAACAAGAAGTTCAAAGCCGACAACAGACTCAAGACCTGTGCGGTTTAATTCATTGTTATGTGGAAGGCCGCACTGGGCTCATAGGATTAGAGAATATGAAAAATGTTTATGATCAAGTTCCGACTTTTGAAAATGAAAAATATATGTTACGTTTCATTCAAATTGATGATGCTAAAGAATTGTTGGAAGTATACAGTGATAAAAATGCACTTCCATTTTTTAATAGTGACAACTGTCATGGTGATAATTTTTATTATGAAGATTTAGAACGGATGAAAAAAGCGATTGATTTTTGGCTTGAATCTTACAAATCAAAATGGTTTGTCCGCTGGAGCGTGATTGATAAGGTATCAGGCAAAGCGATAGGTACAATCGAACTTTTTCATAGGGAAGCTGATGATTTTTTCAATCACACGGGTATTTTAAGGCTTGATTTGAAATCAAAATACGAAAAATCAGAAGAGATTAAATCAATTGTGACTCTATTGCTTGATTCATCATATTCACTTTTTGAAACAAAAATGATTGCAACAAAAATACCTCTATATGCAATAGAAAGAAAATCTGCATTTGAAAGTATGGGATTCTCGAAATCAGAAGAATTCCTAATCGGAACAATGGACGGATATTCATACAAAGATTATTGGATTCGAGAGAAATTGTAATGCTACGAAAATCTTTTTATGTAAGCGATGACGATTTTTATATTCTCGTTGCGTTGCTCTCATAGGTTAATACAGGAACTCACAACGATAATTTTAATAAATAAGGCATGACAAAGGTTCGTAGCTAACAGGCACCCAAGCTACCTGCGGTACAGCCAGGTGTTATGTTGGCAGGCGCATTGGACCCCTCTGGAGAAAAAAATGGAAAATGAAAAAAAGAAAAATGATTATTGGCAAGTAGTTTTTATCGCTTCGATGGCTGGCGTGAATCTGGCTTTTGCAAATCTTTTGAAAGATGTTCTTGCCGTTCATATAAACGGAGTTGCTTTGGCTGCTATTGTCGGTGCATTGGGAGCTTTAATCGGAACCGGAATTTATGCTCTGGTAAAAAATCGAAAAACAACAGTTAAAATAATCGTATATATTGGTACATTGATTTTAATGTCTGGCACAATCCTTTTCCTGTCAAAACTCAACTCCGATTCTTATGTCATAAAGAGGAACTGGAACGTCATAAAAAATGGAAATATGAGTTTTGAATATCCATTTAAATTTTCCGAGATGAATGTTGATGTCGATGTGGATATCGCCGAAATGAAAGTTTTTGCCGACGGAAAGGAAGACAGGTTCGCAGTAAATTTGATTTATGATTTTAAATCCGAAGCACCAAATCCAGAGGATTCTCTTTCCGGTTCAATTCTAAGTTCATTGGCAAGCGTAAACGCAACAGATATCGAATGGATTGACAGCGAATTCTATGAAAACGCAGTTACAGCAAAAGTAAAATACAAAATCGAAAATAATGAACGAATCGGTTTTGGCATAGTGTATTTCAAGGATTTGCATTATGAGCTGGCAAGTTTCCTTCCCTACTCAAAAGATTACTCAGAAGATTTCTTAAACAAAATAGTCAAGAGCATTTCAATTGAAGAATAGGAAGCATAAAAGGGACATTCATTCGACAAGTTAAGGAAACGCTGAATAATCCGAAAGCGGATTGTTCGGTGTTAACAATAACACCCGCAATTGGGGCATGGGAGAAAAGATGTTTAAAACAGAAGATTATGGAGAATTACTTCAACAAAATATTCACGATGAAAACATCATCGGAATTTTTCAAGCAACAGAAACGATGTCTTTGACACCCCAAATTTATTTTATTGGAGTAACAGACAAGAACCTTCACTTTATCGATTCGAATAAAATCATTTCAAAAATTTCCTGGGAACAAATTTTGGAAATTAAAGTAAAAGGAAAAACGTTGGGATTACAGACTCTCGTATTTTGTTACAAAAATGGTGAAATGAAAAAATTTCTTGCAAATACAAAGGGGAAAGGGTATCTGTTAACTCCAGAAATGCTGGAATACTTAAAATCAAGGAATAATAATGCTGTTACTCCTGAAATTAAGAAAAAACAGCTAAAGCACAAAATAATAGCTCTTATTTGTCTTTTGCTCTCTTTGTTGGCTTTTGCATTTGCCATTACGGTAAGCAAGCGTCTAGCGGGATATTAAGGTAAAAAAATAATGCAGGTGTAAAAATCGCCAGACAAAGTTTCAAAAAACGACTGCGGTACAGCCAATTGTTACATGGACGCCCGCACCGGGGACACTGAGGTTAAAGAAATAAATTTATGTTACTCTCTGAAGACGAATTTAAATCTACATTTTCATCAGAAGGTTTTCTAAATGTTACGGAAACTGCAGAATGTTTTGATGAAAAAGATTTGGATTTTATCGTAAACATACATCGAAAAAATTATTGCCTTTAGCAGAAATTGTTTTAGACTTTACGCGAAGAAGTGGATGAACACATCAGGATTTTGTTCACGATCTCTAAGAAGACATCTGTTGAATTTTTCAGTTCCCACATGCCGATTTTTGATGCAAATCACGAACTGATGACGTAATGTTGGAATAAGTATTTGATTTGTCAGTTGTGCGGTAAACGGATTGACCGACTCCATTGCCTATAGTATCATAAAACTATTGCGAATTTTAAAATGGAGGATTTTATGAAAAAACTCACTTCTGTTGTAATGACGGCTTTAACTGCTGTCTTTTTGGCTTGTGCATTCAGCGCATGTAACAACTTGAATGGAACCGGTAACGCTCCTGTCATTGAAGGCTGTTATTCTGGATCACTGACTCCTTCTTCCGGTTTAGATCCTTTTACCCTGACAATCTTTGTGCGTTCTGATGGTTTTGTTAATTTCTACGATGAACATGATGATTTTGATGGTACTGTAACGCTCAATGGACATGGATTTACTGTTACCGGAACTAGTGCACGAAGCGAAGTAACATGGAACATTACCGGAACTGTATCTTCTGATGGATTAAAACTCTGCAACATAACTATTAACGGTGACCGCTATGACGGAGAACTGACTCTGCAGGACGTTCACCTTTTTGGTATATTTGCTGGCGAAGTGTCTCGTTCTGGCGAAGAGCCTTTTGGAGTGTCAATCAGTTCGTTTAACTACTCTGACGAAGGTAATTCCTGTTCTTTCACCATCGGTACCGTTTCTTTCCCAGAGGCTGAACTGATAGTCACAGGAAATGGATTTACCGTTACCGGAACAAGCGATGGTGTAACACGCACAGTTACCGGAACGGTATCGTTTGCTCCTGATGGGCTCGAGCTCAAAAACATAACCATTGACGGTAAGCGCTATAACGGTACGCTGACCCAAAGAGGTCTTATTAGAAACTAAACATTCAAAAAAGACGGTAGCATCCGTAAAGGGGTGTGTCCAATTCTTTTGTGACGCCCCCTGCAAACTCCAGTCAAAATTAATGTTGATTGAGGAGGCACTGTAATGTGACGCTAGGTTCGTGACAAGCGGCCATTTTGCAGTGGGGAGCGCATTTTTTCAATTGGATTTGGGGGTTTGCTGTTTTTCCCGCAGAGAAAATGGGAGTCTTGCGACCAAAGCTAAACCCCTTAGCAAGGCGACAGCTTGCGTCCGATTCCCTAATTTTTTTGAAAATCTTGATGATTTCAACTTTGTGTATTATTTTATGGTTATGAAGTTCGTGAGGAAAAAATGAACAGAACATTCGGAAAGCTTTTTTTTGTTTTTATAATTGCACTTTGTTTTTCAGTAAACGCTTATTCAGAAGATTGGCTCCCGAATATTTTCGATGATACAAAGTTTGAAAAGGCAAATGATACCGTAAAAGAATACGTCATTAAAAACGGCATCTATCTTTCGGGAACAAAAGATTTTTCATTTTACTATTTGAATGACGTGAATATTTCTCCAAGCGCCATAAAAGCTGAGGAAAATCATAAATTTGTTTTTGTCATTCTGTATAAAGGAAAAACTTATTTCTATAAATCTTTTAACAATTATCGGTCTGGAATTATGGACTATTCAATTATAAGCTGCACGCCTCCAATCATATATTTGAAATTCAATTCAGGCATCGGTTTGGAT
>JAFNQK010000122.1 GCA_017386165.1 Treponema sp. | reverse complement strand
GGTGATGTAAAAGGCAAAGTTGCTTTCCTTGCAGACGATATGCTCGGAACTGGTGGTACTCTTCTTAAAGCTATGTCTTTCTTGAAAGACAACGGTGCGACAAAGGTTATCGCTGCAATCAGTCTTCCATTCTTTACAGGTAATGCAATTGAATTGTTCGATGAAGCTTACAAACAGGGATTATTCTATCGCGTAATCGGTACAAACGCTGTTTACCACGAAGAACTTCTTAAAAAAGAATGGTACATTTCAACAGATGTATCTGGTTTGTTTGCAAACGTTATCACACGCATTCACCACAATCAGTCAATCGGAGATCTTTTGGACAACAGAACAATCATCGAAAAGATTGTAAAAGCACAGCAGGAATCTGGTGAAAAAGCAAACAAAGCTGAATAATAAAATCTAATTTTATTGAATAAGGACTGTCCGATAAGCTCTTTCTTATCAGACGGTCCTATTTTTTTGGAGTTATTTTGAATATACTTTGCGCAGACATAGGAACCACTTCTCTCAAAACGGCGATGATTAATCAAGACGGAACAGTTCTTTCTTTCTATCGACAGTCTCTGCAATCAAAGAACGCTCCTTACGCCGCAGACCAATGGCTTCCGGCTTTTATTAACAGCACAAAAAAAATACTCCAGAACCTTTCAGAACGAAATATTTCAATCAATCCGAATGCAATCTGTATCTCCGGAAACGGTCCAACCGTCGTAAGCCAGACTGCAAGAACCATCTTCTGGAATGCAGACATTTTTAATTCTCTCACGAACCAGACACAAACAAAACTAAAAGAGACCCGCTCCCTCTTTTTGCCGAATATTCTAGCCCTCAAGGAATTATCCCCTGACGACTGGAAAAAAAGTTCATACATTTTTAGCGGCCCGGAATACCTTATATACCAGCTCAGTGGTGCTGCCGTAACCATTCTTCCGGAAGAAAGATTTACAAGTGCGTACTGGAACCAGGAACTTCTCAAAGCCTTTGACTTTTCAACAGAAGACTTAAACAAGTTACCGCCATTTGTCACAACAGGGCACATAGCAGGCAATCTGACACAAGAGATGACAAACCAGCTGGGCCTGGAAAAATCCTGCCCGATAGTTTGCGGAGGTCCTGACTTCATTGCAGCCCTCATCGGAACAAACACTCTCTCACCAGGTAAACTTTGCGACAGAGCGGGTTCCAGCGAAGGAATCAATTTCTGCACCGACAAACCAGTTTACACTGACAAAACAAGAACAATGCCTTCCGTAATTCCAGGGCTCTGGAATATCAGCGTATTAATAGAAAAAAGCGGAAGTCTCATAAATCACTTTAAGCACGAAATCAATGCCCTGGAAAATCAGGAACACAATTTTGAAGAAGTTTTTGACTACGCCTTTAGCGATAAAAATAGCGAAGGCTGGAAAATTCTCTTTGAACTTAAAAACGAATTTAATCAGGCAGTAAAAACTCTCAATTCTATCGCAAAAGAAAACGACCTGAATATAGAAAACAAAATGCGGGTTACCGGCGGGCAGGCAAAAAATTACAAATGGCTCCTGGAAAAAGCAAAAGAAGCACAGATTGATTTGTATACAACAAGTTGTCCCGATGCAGAATTATTAGGAGATGCCATAATCGCACTAACCGCCTTAAAGCAATATCCAGACCTTCAAACCGCAGCTCAAAAAATAGTTCACACCGACAAAATTTTCAAATCTGATACGATAGACGTTAATTCCCAGGGAATGAAGATTTTTAAAATCCCCCAGAATCTCAAGACAATTATTTTTGATATTGACTCAACCCTTTATACCTCTGAGGCCTATGCTCTGGAACAGGTAGATGTACAAATTCGAGCCTGGGCACAAAAAATCGGAATAACTCCATCCCAAGCTCGAAATAAAATCAGTGAATTCCGAAAAAACTGGTCCAAAGAACACGACGGCCAGAAAATCAGCCTTGGAAATACCTTTACATATTTTGGTGTCAGTATAGAAGAAAGCATCCAGATGCGAAGAGACCTTGTAAAACCTGAAAACTTTCTATCCCGAGACGAAGAGCTGATTGAAACTCTTAAAAAACTCAAAGAAAAATACAAGTTAATCTGTGTAACAAACAATCCTGTTTATCCGGCACAAAAAACTCTCATAGCCCTGGGAATTCAGGATTTAATTCCCACAATCATCGGCCTTGATACATGCGGCAAATCCAAACCCGCAAAAGAACCATTTGAACTGGCTCTAAAAATGACAAATACAAAACCAGAAGAAGCCCTCAGCATTGGAGACCGATACGACCTGGATTTACGACTCCCGCTTGATATGGGAATGGGAGCAATTCAGGTTAGCGGTGTAAAAGACGTATATAAATTATCTCAGATGCTATAAAAAAAATATATGGTGTGATATAATAAAAGAATGACAACAAGAGTGTTTAACGAAACAATCGAAATGACTAATAACGGTCAACTTTCATTGTTTTTTCCTGGTTCAGGCAGTGCATTTACAAAAATTAATTTTCAGAACAATGTTCTTGTAATTAAAGGAAAGGATCATCTTTTAATAGACTGTGGCAACTTATGCCCTTATGCTTTTTATACCTTCAATACTACAATTGCTTCTGTTAAAAATTTTTTAATCACACATTCTCACGCAGATCATGCAGGCGGCCTGGAAGAAGTTGCCCTCATGAATATGTATGTCACAAAGAATAAGCCAAACATGGTTATCACTGACGAATATAAAAAGATTCTGTGGGAAAAGACCCTGTCCGGAGGTCTCTACATGAAAGGAGAAGACGGATTCCGCCAGAAAATGACCTTTGACGATTACTTTACTCAGATTAAGCCAAAGAAATACAAAAATTCTTTACGACCAATGTACGAAGCAAATATTGGTTCTATTAATGTAAAATTATTCAGAACAAAACATCTTTTTACAAATAAAAACTCCTGGAAAAACTCTTTTTATTCACTGGGAGTTCTCATTGACAACCGTGTTCTTTTCACAAGTGACACAAAAGCCGACCCGGAACTCATAAACTGGATGGATTCACATTTTAATATTGAATGCATTTTCCAGGACTGTCAGTTCTATCCTAATGCAGTTCACGCATATTTCCAGGAACTAAATTCATTCCTTACAAAAGAACAAAAAGCAAAAACCATTCTCTGTCACTACAATGACGGCGCACAAAATGATGATGTCGTAAAAGAAGGCTATCTGGGACTCGCTGAACGAGGACTCTATTACGATTTCTAAACCTTGCCTATTTACCGTTGGCAAACCTTACAAGAGTCTGGGCAAGCCCCTCAGAAATTGCACCACCGCTTGTACTGATTAAACTTGCCAGAGGATTTTCCTTAATTGCATTTACACTGATTACGACCACAGGATCGTCTTTTGATTTTCCAAAATTCATAAGCCGAACAGCAAAAATCATCACACTAAGAAAGAATTTCACCCTCTTACTGTAAGAAGCAAGAGTTTCAAGGGAATCTTCAATCGTAAACTCACCCTTTTTATGAGAAGGAACATACCACTCCTTTGGAAAGGTTTTTACGCCAAAGCGGTTGCAATCTTGTACATCAGGCAGAACCTCACTCAGTTTTTCTCCCGCAATTTCAACCTCTTCAGAAAGGTGAATATCAAAAAGACTTGAACCAACCTGAATTGAATATTTTCCACCGACGGTTTTAAAACAATCTTCTTTTTCTCCGTAAACCATAAAGGCTCGTTCATCGAGAATTATCTCTACCCTTCTGGTCTCCCCTGGCTCAAGATAAACTTTTTCAAAACCTCTAAGCTCTTTACGAGGCCGCGCCCCCTGAGATTCCTGACAGTTTACCACATAAACCTGACAAACTTCTGCTCCTGCAAGTCCCCCGGTATTTTTTAGATTAAATGAAACTTTGTATAATCCGTTCAAGGCTTCCAGTTGCATTTCTGAATATTCAAAGGTTGTATAGGAAAGTCCATGACCAAATTCAAACTGAACAGGAACCTTAAAACTTGAATAATACCGGTAGCCGACAAAAACACCTTCGTTGTATTCAACATTGTCGTTATCATGGGCAAAATCTTTACTACAGGGAACATCCTCTGCACTCAAAGGAAAGGTTTCTGCAAGATGGCCGCTTGGATTTACCTTACCACTTAAAAGGTTTGCACAGGCTTGACCACAGGCCTCCCCGCACAGATACATCTGAAGTATCGCAGCAACTTTTTTTACACAAGGGAAAATAACAGGGGCGCCGGAAAAATTAACAAGAACCACCTTGCACCCGGTATCCACAAGGAGCTCAATCATTTTTTTCTGCTCATCCGGAAGTTCAAGAGTAGTTCTGTCAAAACCTTCGCCCTCCCGCTTAGCATCCAGCCCGCAAAAATAAAGAACTGGAATATTCTTTGCAAAAGCAAGGCGGGCTAGTTCTTTTACCCGGGCAATATTTTTACAATCACAATACTGAACAGAAAAACCGAGAGTCTCTAGGCTTTCTACCGCATCTGGATATGTCTCTGTATTTATGTGACTTGAACCTTCCCCCTGAAACTTCATGTTTTTTGCAAAATCACCAAATACGATAACTCTGGATTTAGGTTTTAACGGGAGAATGCCATCATTTTTTAGGAGAACGGCACCTTCCTGAGCCAACTTTAAACTGATTTGATGTTGAGCCCTATAATCCACCGCAACAGGATTCTTTTTTCTGTTTCTAAAAGTAACAGCCTGATTTATAATGCGTTCATTAGCTTTATCCAGCAAAGACTCAGAAAGATTACCATTTTCTATTTCTTCATAAAGTTTTTTTGGAATAAAACCATTTGAATCCGGCATTGCAAGATCCATTCCCGCCTTAAGACATTTTGACGGATTAAGACAAGCACCCCAGTCGGAAATAACAAGACCGCTGTACTTCCATTTTTTTCGTAAAATTTCTTTTAATAAAAAATTAGAACGGCAGACATATTCTCCATTAACCCGATTATAAGATTCCATTACTGCAACGGGAGATGAATTTTTAATAACCTTTTCAAATGGCGCAAGAAAAATCTCATTAAGGGTTCTCAAATCTACGATTGAATTGCTTGTCTGGCGTCTGGTTTCCTGATTATTACAAGCAAAATGCTTTACGCAGGCCCCGGTACCAGACTCCTGAAGTCCTTTTACATAACAAGAAGCAAGTTCTCCGGCAAGATAAGGATCTTCGCTTAAATACTCAAAATTACGACCGCACAAAGGAGAGCGTTTAATATTTATTCCCGGTCCCAAAAGCAAATCTACATTCTCACTGTTTGCTTCCCGCGAAAGTGCTTCTCCGAGAATATGCATATTTTCCCTGCTCCAGCCAGAAGCCATACAGCTTGCAGTTGGAAAACAGGTTGCTTTCCTGCTTTTATTTATGTTTGCATAATTTTCCTGATCCTGTTTTCTAAGCCCGTGAGGACCGTCACTCATTGTAAAACCCGGAATTTCACCCTTATCTGTAAAAGTAGACCAGGCTCCTTCTCCATTAAACAAACGTACTTTTTGCTCTAATGTCATGTCCATATCATCTAATTATAAACTACATTTTTAGGGTTACAAACTATTAAAAACTTTACTTATTGCTTTTTTATTTATAAAATTATGTTAGTTATGTTTGAACTGAAAGATGATGCAATTTCATTTATAATCAACTCTTCCTTTGTCGGATTTATTTCTTTTATTTGTCTGACGATTTTTATCTCTGTTGATAAAACTTTCCCGGAACGTACCAACAAAAAATTCATGAGAGCCCTTCACTGTGCAGTTATCCTTCTGTGCATTGATTGTATTGATTATTACGTTCAGCATACCTACAACGATACTCATGTATGGCTCATTATTGCGGCTTTTGGCTACAGCATGAGAATTATTACAATGGGTTTCTTAGTTGCAATT
This sequence comes from Treponema sp., assembly GCA_017386165.1. GTDB lineage: Bacteria > Spirochaetota > Spirochaetia > Treponematales > Treponemataceae > Treponema_D. The sequence goes on along the minus strand of JAFNQK010000122.1, from coordinate 51,019 downwards.
ACCCAGCGAAACAAACAGAGAACAAACCGTATCGTATATATTCTGATGGGTATTAATGCACTTTTTGCATTCCTGAGTATAAAAACAGGCTGGTATTTTAACCTGGATGAAAACAACCACTGGAAGTTCGGTTTATTCAATCTGGTTCCATACGGAATTGTATTCTTTTACGTTTTACTCATGTTAAAAGAAGCAATTATCCAATTTAAAACAAATCCCGGCGAATCTATTTTGATTGCTGCCGTTCTTATCTCTTGTTTTATTTCTAATATTCTTGAATTAAAACAAGTCTTCTACATGGTTCTGGCTTCAAATCTTATTATCTCAATTTTCTTCTATTACATCTGTCTTAACGTTCAGCTTTACCGCAGAGACACCCTCACCTCTCTTTTAAACCGAAGAAGCTTTTACATGGACTTAAAACGAAATAATTATCAGACCATTATAATCGCTTCTCTCGATTTGAATGATCTCAAACTTTTTAATGATACAGAAGGTCATAAAGCCGGTGATATCGCATTAATAACATCTGCACAGAATATGGAAGAATGCTTTAAAGATATTGGCACAACTTACAGAACCGGCGGCGACGAATTTAATGTCATATTCAAAACTAAAGACACAGAAATCGTAGATACCGCAATCCATAAATTCCAAAAGAAAATGGCAGAAACCCGTTATCAGGTTGCCTGCGGATACGCCATCTGCTACCCAGATGATGATTTTGAAAAAATTATTTCAATTGCCGACGAAGCAATGTATCTGAATAAAAAGAAAATCAAGTCAAACAAAAAAATGGAAGAACTAAAATCCCTTAAAGATTTTAAATCTGTTGTAATTGAGTAAAGAGAGGGAGAAATGCTGGAACCATCAGAAGCAATAAAACTTATAATACAATCTATTTATATTCCAGGAATATGCGGTCTCGTACTGTTTATTTTTACAATCATCGATAAAACCTTTCCTGAAAAGACTATTCGCAAATTCTATGCTGCCATCATCTGTGCAATTTTGCTTCTTGTTACTGACAGCCTTTATACATATTTTTTAGAAATAAGAGGAAACGCTTTCTTACGAGAATTAAGCAATACAGGTTCATATATATTTAAAATATGCACTATTGGATATGTCGTAGCCATCACCCAGCGAAACAATGAAAAGATGGTAAGATTTATTTATTCTTTAATGATTGTAAACTTTGTTTTAGTAATATTAAACCAGCTTCCAATTGAACATCTTAGAGGAATGGTTGTTGAAATCAAACCGGACCACAGCTACCATGCAGGTCCCCTTTACCAGATTCCATTCTTTATCTGCTATATCTATATGGCTATCATGATTTTTTCCGGTATAAAACAGCTGCACACAAATCTTGGAGAAGCAATTCTCTGCATTCTAATTTGTATCATCTGTGCCATCGCAAATTTCCTCGGATATCAGCCAAAGTTTAAATTGATTCTTCCTTGTACCATCATTATGTGTATCTGCTTTTACTTTTTAAGCATGAATGTTCAGATGTACAGACGCGACACCCTAACAAACCTCTTAAACCGAAGAAGTTTCTTTATGGATGCAAAACGCCACTACCATCAGAACTTGAGCATAATTTCAATGGACTTGAACGACCTTAAAAAGTACAACGATACAGAAGGCCATAACGCCGGAGACCAGGCAATCGTTACCTGCGTAAAATACATGCAGGATGCATTTAAGAAACTGGGAAAAGTATACAGAATCGGTGGCGATGAATTTATGGCCCTTTTTATCGAAAAAGATTCTGCCAAAGTTTTACAGGCACAGGAACAATTTAAGCAGGAACTTTCAATGACAAAATACAAGGTTGCCTGCGGATTTGCCGAATACAAGCCTGGAGATGATTTTGAACATACAGTTTCCCTCTCTGATGAAGCTATGTACAAAAACAAAGCCAAAATCAAAGAATTGACCGGCGGTACAATAAGATAAACCTACCCGAGAGTACAAGCCGTAAAAAACAAAAAGCTGCCTTATAGTGTTTTTAACACCCATAAGACAGCTTTTTTTTGATCCAGATGCGAGTCGAACGCACGACCTGCCGCTTAGGAGGCGGCTGCTCTATCCAACTGAGCTACAGGATCAGAATGAGCAAATCCGAGCTGGCGCAGGATTTGCGAATGTCTAAATCGAAGAAAAAAAATCCGAAGGAGTTTTTTTCAACATGGCTTTGCCAATCCGAGCTGGCGCAAGATTAACGAACCAAAACCATTTTCTATATATTATAAAAAATAAGCTTTCAATACAATTAGAACAATCCGGAAATAACTCCGTCATCGTCTACGTCAATTTCCAATGCGGCAGGAGCCTTTGGAAGTCCAGGCATTGTCATAATATCACCCGCAAGAGCAACAACAAAACCTGCACCAGAATACAACTGAACATCACGAACAGGGAATACATATCCCCTTGGAGAACCAATCAATTTTGGATCGTGACTGATTGAATTCTGAGTTTTTGCAATACAAACAGGAAGTTTTCCGTACCCCATTGCTTCGTAGTCTTTTAACTTTTTCAAAGCAGAGCCCTGGAATTCTACGCGGCTTGCATGATAAATCTCTGTTGCGATTTTTTCAATTTTCTTATCAAGAGACAAATCATCTTCGTAGAGGCAATGAAAGTTTGCCTTGCCGCTGTCTGCAACTTCTGCAACAACTTTGGCTAGTTCAATCGCACCGTCTCCGCCTTTACCCCAGCCTTCTGTAAGAACTGCAACAGAACCATTTTCCTTGCAGAGTTTTTCAAGGAGGGCAATTTCATCATCTGTATCTGTGATAAATTTATTAACTGCAACAACAGCAGGAACTCCAAATTTTGAAATATTATCAAGATGAGCCTTAAGGTTTTCAAAACCTTTTTTAAGGGCTTCTGTATTTGGAGTTGAAAGTTCTGTTTTTGCTACTCCACCATGCATCTTGAGAGCACGAATTGTTGCAACGATTACAACTGCACTTGGAGCGATACCGCCAACACGACACTTGATGTCCATAAACTTTTCTGCACCAAGGTCTGCAGCAAAGCCAGCTTCTGTTACAACATAATCTCCGGTTGCAAGGGCACTTAAGGTTGCATTGATAGAATTACAACCATGCGCAATATTTGCAAAAGGTCCACCGTGTACAAAAACAGGGTTCTTTTCAAGAGTCTGAACGATGTTTGGTCTGATAGCATCCTTCAACAAGGCTGCAACAGCACCGGTACATTTTAATTCGCCAAACTTAACATCCTGACGGTTATAGTTTTTACCGATTATGATATTTGAAATTCTTTCTTTAAGGTCAGAAATTGAACGGCTCAAACAAATAATTGCCATAATTTCTGAAGCAACAGTAATCTGGAAATGATCTTCACGAGGAGTGCCATCAGTTCTGGCTCCCAGTCCGCTTACAATATTTCTAAGCTGACGGTCATTAAGGTCTACACAACGCTTCCAGGTAACAGTTCGAGGGTCGATTCCAAGCTGATTACCCTGCTGAATGTGATTATCTATAAGAGCTGCAATAAGATTGTTTGCAATAGAAATAGCATGAATATCGCCAGTAAAGTGAAGATTAATATCTTCCATTGGAACAATCTGAGCGTACCCACCACCGCAGGCTCCGCCTTTAACACCAAAACAAGGACCGAGAGAAGGTTCTCTAAGGGCGATTACGGCATTTTTTCCGATTTTTCTAAGTCCGTCACCAAGTCCGATTGAAACAGTAGACTTTCCTTCGCCGGCAGGAGTTGGTGTAATTGCAGTTACAAGAATAAGTTTTCCGCGTTTACTAGGATCGGAAGCCTTTGCCTGAAATTCCCGAAGCTTTTTCATTGTAATCTTAGCCTTATAAGGGCCGTACATTTCCAAATCTTCCTGACTAATACCAATCTTTGCAGCGACTTCTGCAACTGGTACCATGACATTTTTCTGAGCAATTTCTATATCGGTCATAAGTCTTCCTTTTCTCTTCGTGATTTTTTATATTTTACAGAAAACTCAATAAGTTTTCTACTTCATCAGAAGTTAATTCCCTGTATTCACCAGGTTTTAAGGTCTCATCAAGCTTTAAAGATCCGATGGAAAGTCGCTTTAAATACACAACTTCATTACCTACCGCCTTGAACATTCGTTTAACCTGATGAAATTTTCCTTCTGTAATCGTCAGTACACACTCATCATCCGAAAGCCACTCCAGCGCCTCAACAGGCTTGCAATCCGCCTCTGGATCATTGGCCTCCGGCGCAATGTGAATGCCTTTTTTAAACTCAGTAAAAATCTTTTCCTGACTATTTTTATCTTCTTTATGAGCAAGGCGAACAAAATAACTCTTGGGATAATGGGTCTTTGGTGAAGTAATTTTGTGGGTCATTGCCCCGTCGGTTGTAAATAGAAGAAGCCCTTCTGTATCGATATCCAGTCGGCCAACAAGATGCAATTTTTCTTCAAAATAGGGAGTTCGATACTGTTCATCCAGAAAATCAAAAACCGTCTGATGCATGCCGTCTTTATTGGCACTTACAACATTCTGAGTTTTATTCATCATGAGATAAACATTTTTCTGAACAGAAAGTTCTTCACCATCAATAGAAATAACGTCTTTGTCGCAGTTTACACTGAATCCTGCGTCAAAAACCCGTTCACCGTTTACAGTAACCTCGCAGACACGCAAAAGTTTTCTGACCCCTTTGCGTGTTGCAAGCCCCTGATGGCTCAAGATTTTATCTAAACGCTCTAGACTCATTAGCGTTTTTCAATCGGAATATAATCGCGAGGTTCACAAACGTTCTTGTATGCAGGACGATAGATTCTTCCGCCGGCAACAACTTCTTCAATTCTGTGAGCAGACCATCCAGCGATACGGCTGATTGCAAAGATTGGAGTGAATAATACACGAGGAATATTAAGCATTGTGTATACAAAGCCGGAATAAAGGTCAACATTTGCACAGATGCGCTTGTCTGAGTGATGGATTTCCATAAGAATTGCAGGAGCCATTTCTTCGATCATGCGGTACAGATTGTATTCTTCGATACAGCCTTTTTCCATTGCAAGTTCGCGAGCCTTTTCTCTTAAAAGAAGGGCACGAGGATCGCTGATTGTATAAACAGCGTGTCCCATACCGTAAATTAAACCTGTGTGGTCGTAAGCTTCTTTTCTTGCAATCTTATATAGATAATCTTTAACTTCCTGTTCATTAGACCAGTCTTTTACATTGGCCTTGATTTCATCCATCATTTCTACAACGCGGATGTTTGCACCACCATGGCGACTGCCCTTCAAAGAACCAACGGCAGCGGCAATTGCAGAATATGTATCTGTATCAGCAGAAGAAACAACATGAACTGTAAGAGAAGAGTTATTTCCACCACCGTGTTCAGCATGAAGAATCAATGCAAGATCGAGAGTTTCTGCTTCAAGCTTTGAGTATTCTCCGCTTGGACGAATCAAGTGCAAAAAGTTTTCTGCAGTTGAAAGTTCTGGAATCGGATTGTGAATAAACATACTCTGATTATCATAATAACGGCGGCGAGCCTGATAACCGTAAGCAGCAAGAGTAGAAAAACGTGCAATCAGTTCACAACACTGGCGAACGATATTTGAAACGGCTCTGTCTTCTGGATTTTCGTCATATGAATAAGAAGCGAGAACTCCGCGGGCAAGCTTGTTCATAATATCTTTTGAAGGAGCCTTCATAATCATGTCTTCTGTAAAGTTTGGAGGAAGAATGCGGCTCTGTCCTAGATAATTTCTGAATACATCAAGTTCTTTCTGAGTTGGTAATTCACCAAAGAGAAGAAGATATGCACACTGTTCGTAGCAGTACTGATCGTTAGATTCTGCATCACGAATCAAATCTACTACATCGTATCCGCGGTAAAGCAATCTTCCTGGAACAGGGATTTTTGTACCGTTAGCATCTACATCATAACCTACTACATCACCGATGCGTGTAAGTCCAACGAGGACACCGGTTCCATTTGCGTTTCTCAAACCGCGTTTAACATCGTATTTTGTGTATAAATCTGGCTGGATGGGGTCATTCAATACAGCAAGTTTTGAAAATTTTTCGATGATTTTGTTATTTAGTTTGTTGTCCATGACCGCTCCTGTATCTGAATCCAATACACAAAATTGCATATTTATTCATTAGTTTTTAAGTGTTAATTATAATTATACAATTTAAGACATTTCGTTGCAATAAGCGATATATATATTTATAATTAACTTTATGAGCGAAGACTTATTTTCTACTGCAAAAAGACTACGAGAACCTCTTGCCGCAAGAATGCGTCCACGAAACCTTGATGAATATATCGGACAGGATCACATCGTCGGCAAAGGACGACTTTTAAGACGTGCAATTGCAGCAGATCAGCTCACCTCTGTAATTTTTTACGGACCCCCAGGAAGCGGAAAAACCACCCTTGCCCGGGTAATTGCAAACCATACAAAATCCAATTTCATAACCCTGAATGCAGTTCTTACCGGAGTTGCAGAAATAAGAACTTCTATTAAACAGGCCGAAGATTATTTTAATCTCTACAGCCGCCGCACGATTCTTTTTGTTGACGAAGTTCACAGATGGAACAAAAGCCAGCAGGACGCACTGCTTCCATGGGTAGAAAACGGCACAATCATTTTAATCGGTGCAACCACAGAAAATCCTTTTTTTGAAGTAAACAAAGCCCTTGTAAGCCGCTCTAGAGTTTTTCAGCTAAAGCCCCTTACAAAACAGGATCTTGAAAAAGCTGCTCAACAAGCATTAAAAGACAGTGAACGGGGCTACGGAAAATGGAATGTAGAATTTGAAAAAGGCGCTCTGGAACACCTCATTGATACTGCCAACGGAGATGCCCGCTCTCTCTTAAATGCCCTGGAACTCGCCGTAGAAACCACACCGGAAAAATGGGCTCCTAATGCAGAACCTCCAGTTCCGGCTCCAGGCTCTACAATTTTTATTTCAAAAGAAGCAGCAGAAGAATCCATCCAGAAAAAAGTCGTTCTGTACGACCGGGACGGAGACTATCACTACGATATTATCAGTGCTTTTATAAAATCTTTAAGAGGACGGGATCCAGACGCAGCCTGTTACTGGCTTGCCCGCATGGTAAGAGCCGGAGAAGATCCGCACTTTATCTTTAGAAGAATGCTGATTTCAGCATGCGAAGACACAGGACTTGCAGATCCACAGGCAGTATCTATAGTAGAAAATTGCGCCCAGGCCTTTGACCGAGTTGGAATGCCGGAAGGACGATATTTTCTGGCTCACGCAGCCCTTTACCTTGCAACAGCTCCAAAGTCAAACAGCAGCATGGCCTTTTTTGATGCCCTTGCTTCTGTTGATAAAGAAGATGCAGATGTTCCAAATCATCTAAAGGATTCCAGTCGGGATGCAGAAGGCTTTGGACACGGAGCAGGATACCTTTATCCACATGCATACAGGGATCACTGGGTTGCACAGCAATACCTTCCGGACACACTTATGGGACGAGTTTTCTATACACCTAGTACACAGGGCTACGAAAACAGCATCCGAAATGATGTTTTAAGCCGCAGGGAACTCCAGATTGCCGCAATTCTCGAAAGGGAAATTCCTTCTGACACCGATGCGGCTCAAACAGGTTCAATAAACTCTTCTCATACAGAAGAATACATAAAGGGACAGGGAGAACGATCTCCAACTGCAAAAAGCTGCGCAACGGCCAGAAACACCACCGATCCTCTGCTGGAAAAATCAGAATTTGGGGAAAGCCCTATCAGTCAGTGGTGGATTGAACAGCATTTTAAAGGGGCTGCAGCAAAATCAAAGGAAAACCTCACCTTTAGTCCAATTGATAACGCCCGGGAAAATGCCCTGGACAAAGCGGACAAGCAATGGAGAAGCAGACTGGATTCCAACCGGGCAGAAATTCTTCTTACGATCCGTGATACCATGATAAAAATGGCAAATCTTGTAAGACACTCCCGCTGTCTTGTATGGAATGCCGATGACGGACTTTTAATCTGGCAGATTGCCCGCAAAACCCCGGAAGGCGTAACCTGCGGAGTCTGTAAAACCCAGAAAGGAAAAGAAATCCTTGAACAGTACTCAAGAACCCTTGGGGATCTGGATAAACCAGTTCTTCAGTTCAGACCGGAAACTGCACAAAGTGATTTTATGACACCGCAAAATTTCAAAAATCTGATGATAAAATTTCAGTACGGCGGAACAGTCTTTGATAAAATATTCTTCAGGGATCCTTTTGCAAGCTTACAGGGAATTACAAGCCTTGCAGACAGCGTAAAATTTCTTATTCAGCCGGAACAAAAAATCGGAAAACTCTTTGCAGATGAGAACGACGCAGAGCAAATTATAAATTACGACAACGAACATCAGAACCCTGACCAGATAGAACAGGATACCCCGGCCACAGAGCAGGAATGCGCTTTTGCTTCGGGATGGCAAATTATAATAAGCCAGAGAATTCCTTGCAACGGTCAGCTCATAAGCCAGTTGATTAGAAATCAAATTTTAACAGATGCAACTCTTGGACTGTATCAGGAATCTCTAGACAGAATGGAAGTGGCAGAACGGGCCTTCTTTGCCGATAAAACAAACACTCTTTTTAACTGGAATGCAGACACCATCGCAAAAGAATTTAAAGAAAAAGGCTTTAATGTAAATTACGAAGTTCACCGCACAAACGAAAAGCGCCGCATCACCCACGAAGATATCCGCAAATGGTTCAGCACAGAAAACTCTGCCTACGGAAAAGCAATTTTTGAGGCGGTAGGACAAACCGATTTACAAAAACTAATCTATCTCCTGGAAAATGCCTGCCAGAACACGATATTCACTTGGCAGACCGAGAACGCATTTTTTACGATTGGAGAATGAAAGGACAAATATTGAGTTTAAATGAATTGATTAAAAATTGACGCGAAGGAGTAGAACGTTGATTGAAAACATTCTGTTTGTGGAAGGAGCGTTAGCGACTTTTTATAAGTTCCTTATCCACAAACAGCATGTAGTGTGCTAGCACACTACATCGGTGCAAACACATCAGGTAGAATTGTGTCTATCGGATATCGGGCGTGGAGATTGTAGAGATCTATATAACCGGTTGGTTTATCAGCGGAACCTACGCAGTCTTCTTCATCTGGAAAAAGCACATCGCCAAGCTGAACTACTTCTGCATCGGTGATATCATCAGGAAGAAACATAACAACATTCTTCTCTGAATCTGAATACATAGTCATAACCATACGCGTTTCCTCCTATATTTAAATGATACCGTAAAACCCCTAAAAGTCAAAAAAAAGATTGTAAAAAGAGACTTTTAGCCGATAATATATTAATTATGAAAAAGCGCCCATTTATTTTTTTAGTATTATTATCAATCTCAAACCTCTTTTTTTCTCAGGAAATTGAGCACAATATCAGCGCAGGCCCTCAGGATTTAATCAATCAGATTGAACAATATAAAACACAGATATTAGAAGCAAGAAGCAATTCTGACGGTGAATCAGAAAAAATGCTGAATGAAATGCTAAAAAAATCTTACAGCGATTTACAAAATTCCACATATGCAGCCCTTTCGGCAACTCAGGAACTTGCTTTTCAGGTATTGCCCTTTGATTCAAAAGACCTTTCATGGCGAATAATTATTTCTTCTGAACTTTTTGGGTCCACAAACCTCTTTAACCAATTAGTAGACCTTCCGTGGGAAGCAGTTCACGGAACAAAACTCGATAAAGTCGAAAAAATGTCTCCAAAGGAATATGCCGAATACGCCAGTCACGTAATTCTTTACGACAATATGCTTGCAGGCGAAAACTCTATTTTGACTCTAAGACTTATCTATCAGGTTAAAGCCTGGAACGACGCCTCAGAATATCGCTTTATTCCAAAAACTCTGGAAGTTTTAAGAAAAGACTACAACAACCAGGTAATCTATTCTCTCGAAAGCGATGATTTTACTTCAGCAAGCTTTACTATTTCTCCTTCTGTTGAAATCCGAAGCTTTGCGCAGATTGAAAAAGAACGGGAACAGAACGAAAAATTTGTACAGAAAGAATTGTCTCAGTACAACAAAAAACATCCTTCTGTTTCTACCGTAAAACTCCCGGAACAGAGCTACAAAAAACTTGAAAATATTAAATCAGACAAAAAAACTGTTGTTCAAAAAGGAAGAAAATCAGCCTCCGTGGTTTTCTCAGATTTTGAAACATCAGAAGACCTCCAGAACTTTGATGCAAGCAAAATATGGCTGAATAACATCTCCGGAATCTTAACCATGGGTTTTGGAAAATTCGGTTCAGTATTATTCGAAGTGGGCGGCCAGGCAAAAAATATTACTTCAAACCAATATGTCATCAACCTTGGTCTCGGAACAGGGCTTTCTGTAAATATCGGAAATATTTTCCGTCCATACGCATACATCACAGAAGACTACCTTACTTCAAACGCATTGATTACACGCCTCACCGGAGGCTTTGATATTATCTTTGGAAAACTCTTTATGCTGACAGCAGCCTACGGTTACAACTTTAGTCTTGATATTGGCGCATACGATACAAACAAAAATTTCTTTGATAATTTTGAACAGTATCATTCTTTCTCAGTGGGACTTGGATTTACCTGGGGTAATTAATTTTACAAATTACCTATTTCATAGTAGAATAAATTCACAATTTAATTATCAGGAGTATGAAGAATGAACTTCATTTTTTTAGGACCACCAGGAGCAGGTAAAGGCTCTTTAGCAGTAAAAGTAGCAGAAGACTACAAGATTCCACATATTTCTACAGGTGATATTTTCCGTGCAAATATCAAAAATCAGACTCCTCTCGGAGTAAAAGTAAAGGCAATCATTGATTCAGGTTCTCTTGTAAGCGATGACCTCACATGTGAACTTGTAAAAGACAGACTTGCTCAGGATGACTGCAAAAACGGATTTATTCTTGATGGTTTCCCACGCACAATTCCTCAGGCAGAAATGTTTACTTCAATCTGCCCTGATGTAGCAGTTGTAAACTTCCAGATTTCTGACGAAGCAGTAATCAAACGCCTCAGCACACGCCGTGTTTGCAAAGCCTGCGGAGCAAACTACAACATCCTTACCCTTCCACCAAAAAAAGAAGGCGTATGTGACAAGTGTGGCGGAGAAATCATCCAGCGCGACGATGACAAACAGGAATCAATCCTCCACAGAATGGATGTTTATCGCGAACAGACAGAACCTCTTATCAAATTCTACAGCGACAAGGGCAACATCAACAACTTTGATGCATCTATCGAAACTGCAGAACTTTTGAAAGAGTTTAAAAAAGCTTTCCCGGCATAATAATTCATAAAGTAGAACTGTATTAAACTGAACTAACAGGAGAACCGAATGCCAGATCAGAAAGATAGTTTTTTTGATGAAAATATTGAAAGAATTAATCACCTTTCTGTACGCATTTTGCTTGCCGGAAACATCGTTCCAGTTCTCCTGTTTATTCTTACAAGACTGGGCATCTTTCATATACCTGGACAGGTATTGTTTTTTGCCCAGATTCTTTTGATTTTTTCATCTTTCATAGATTTTTTTCTATTAAAAATCATTTCAAACATAAAATTACGTTCTGAAAACTACGACGCGTATAAAAAAATTCAGAATTTTTCAAAATATTTTACTCCTCTGATTGTAAACATAATCATTGGATTTCTTGCAACCCAAAGCCACATCGGCATCTACATTTCCTGGAGTTTCGTAGTATTTTTAAGCTGTCTATATTACGACATAAAACTCACAAGAATCATGTCCATCATTGGCTACATTATTCTTTTAATCGCTCAATACTTTAAATCCTGCAACAGATATGTAGAAGGACTTACAGAAGGCAATTCTCTTCTATTTGACTTTTTTGCTTTTTCTGCGGGCTATACAATGGAATGGATATTCGTATATTTGATTGCAACTACCATTTCCAAAAGAAGCCACAAAACCCTTCAGATTGCAATCCAGCAAGGAGAAGCCCTCAAAAAAAGCCAGCTGGATTTTATGCAGTTTATTCCTGTCATGTTAAAAAAGCATGAAATCATCACAGGCTGCCATGTTGAGCACACAGTTCAATATGTAGAAATGATTTGTAACGAACTCAGATACCAGGGCTTTTACACTGACGATTTAACAGACGACAATATAAAACTCTTTAGTGCCGCAGCAAACCTTCACGATATTGGAAAGATTTATATTCCTGATCACATTTTGAACAAACCTGGTCGCTACACCCCTCAGGAATACGAAATGATGCAGGAACACCCTACCCGAGGAAAGGAAATTATCGAAGCAATGCCAGAGCTTGAAGGCGGCCGTTTTAATGAAATAGCAATTCAAATGGCATACTGTCACCACGAAAAATGGGACGGAACCGGTTATCCACGAAAAATTGCCAGAACAGAAATTCCTCTATGCGCAAGAATTATGGCTGTAGCAGATGTAATCGATGCCCTTTTAAGCTTTAGGCCTTACAAACAGCCAATAGACATCGATCATGCAATGCAGATACTGGAAGAAGGAAAAGGTACACAGTTTGAACCATGCATTGTCGACGCAGCAGTTGCCCTTAAACCCCTGATTTTTGCCCTTTCTCAGGAATTCAGAACAAACGAAGCAGAAAGCATCGAAGAAGAAATGAAATTCCGTGAAAAGGAACGGGAAAGCCTCTTAAAAGGTCACACAATTACAGAACAACAGCAGAAAGAAATTGAGCACAACAACTAGTGCTGTGCTCATCAATTTATTTAGTTCATAATACTGTCGATATTCGCTTTTCCACCCGGAACAAACGGTAAAACATTTTCTTCCGGATCAATTCTAACCCGAACAAAACAAGGCTTATTCTTTCGTTTTGGATCAAAGGCTTTTTTGTACCATTCAGTATCCTTATCAGCATCAATTGCCTCAATACCAAAACCTTCTGCAATCTTAAGCAAATCCGGTCCCTGCATAAATACGCTGGCAGAATAATTTTTATCAAAAAGGAATTTCTGCTGCTGATAAACCATTCCTAAGGTTCCGTTTTCAAAAACGATTACGGTAACTGCAAGATTATTTTCTGCAAGGGTTGCAAGTTCCTGGATATTCATCATGATTGAACCGTCACCACTAAAACAGATTACACGCTTGTCAGGGTTTGCCCAGGCTGCACCGAGAGCGGCAGGAAGCCCAAAGCCCATTGTTCCAAGACTTCCGCTTGTGAGGAAGGTTCTTGGTTCCTGGATTGGATAATACTGAGAAGCAAACATCTGATGCTGACCTACATCAGTGGTAACTAAAAGATTCTCTGCCTTGATTCCGGCTTTTTCAGCGAGAACCGGAACCGACGAAATAAATTCACGAGGATTCTTGCTTCCAGTAAAATTCTTATTCTTATCTTTTTCTCGAGGAGAACCGCAGTTCTGTGTATAGCTTTCTTTATTTACCTGAATGATATGGTCACACCACAGGTCTCTTTCCTCTTTTGTTGAACGGGCAGCATCAAATCTCTTTAAGAGGGTGCTTGTCAGAACAGGAATAACTGTTTCAATCTTTGCTACAATACTCAAAGAAGAATTAAGAATCTTGTTGATCTCTGCAGCATCGATATCAATGTGAATAATTTTTGCATTTGGACAGAATTTTGAAACAACTCCGGTAGCGCGGTCATCAAAACGAACACCACAGGCAATAACAAGGTCACTTTCATGCATTGCAACATTGGCAGCATATCGGCCATGCATACCAACCATTCCGGCCCAGTCAGGATCAGAATATGGAATCGCCCCCAGTCCCATCAAAGAAGAAGTAACCGGCAAACGGTACAAAGCCTTAAACTCGCGCAAAGCCTTGGCAGCCTCAGGACTGTTACATCCGCCGCCAAGATAAAGACATGGCTTTTTAGCCTGAGAAATCATTTCTGCAACTTCTTCGATTAAAACATTCATTGCAAAAGGTTTTGTGTGTCCCTTTACAGTTTTTGAAACAGGTTCCGGAGCCTGAATTTCCGGCCATGCATCAAATTCATATTCTGTAAGCTGAATATTTCGTGGAATATCAATCAATACAGGACCCGGACGACCGTTCATAGCAATCTTAAAAGCAGCAGGAATAGCTGTAAACAATTCTGCGTGGCTTTTAATCATTACACTGTGCTTGGTAATAGGGAAAGAAAGACCAAAGGTATCAGCTTCCTGGAAGGCATCGGTACCAATAAGATTTGTATTTACCTGACCTGTAATTGCAATAATAGGAACAGAGTCTGCACGGGCATCAGCAACAGCAGTCAAAAGATTCATTGCTCCAGGACCACTGGTAGCCATACATACTGCAGGAAGACCTGTACTGCGGGCAATACCCTGTGCAAAAAAGCCGGCAGCCTGTTCCTGGCGCACTAGGACATGGTGAATGCTGCTTTTGTTTAATTCATCATATAATGGAAGAATTGAACCTCCAGGAATACCTGCAACAGTTTTGATTCCGTGCATTTCCAAAAGTTTTACGATAATTTCTGCGCCAGTTTTTTTCATACCATGACCTCCAAAATTAAAAAAAAAGCTCCCCAACCGGAGAGCCTTGCTTTTAGTATATAAAATTACATACACACAATCGTCACCGGATATAGCTAACAGGCTACTTCGACGAGAACGACCAACAATGTGTTTGTAAGAATTGTATTCATAATTTTATTATGTAAATTTGAAAGAGGTTTGTCAATGCTATATAATTTGTCATATGTCTCTAAATTGTAATGAAATAAATAGAATTCTCGACGAACTCAATATCGAAGGATATTTTATACAGGATATTGTCCAGCCTGGCTACGATACCCTTGCCCTTTATACATACGCAAACGGAACAGCCAAAACAGTTTTGATTTGCACCGCACAAAACTCCTGCCGAATAAATGAAACCCGCAGAAAAATCGTTAAAAATGACAAACCTTTGCGATTTATGGAGTTTTTAAAATCTCACATAAAAGGCTCCCGAATCGAATCCTGCAAACAGATAGGTTTACAGCGCATAATTCAGATGAATCTGGTTCACGGGGATGAAAACTTTATTCTATATATAAGACTCTGGTCTAGTGCCGCAAATGTAATTGTTTGCAACGAAAACAATGAAATTCTCGACACCATGTTCCGGCGGCCAAAAAAGGGAGAAGTCACAGGCGGAATCTTTATCATCCCGGAGGAAGATCCTCAAAAAGAACCAAGAGTTTTTCCTGTCCGGGAGTTTGAAGAATACCAGAACCTCCCCTACAACCAGCGGGTAGATTTATGGTACAGCGAACATGCGCAAAATCTCAGCCGGGAAGCCCTTCTTGCACAAGCAGAAAAATGGTACAACACTACCAAAACCCGCATGGAAAGCGCCCTCAAACGCCTTTTAGATAAACAAAAGGAATTTGAATCCTCTGAAAAGCTCAAGCACCAGGGTGATTTAATTCTTTCTTATGGGTATCTGATTGACGGCTCTTCAAAATTTCTTGAATGCGAGGATTATGAAAGCGGAAAAACCGTTCAGATCTTAATAGACCCGGCAAAATCTGCACACGAAAATGCACAGGTTTATTATGAAAACTATAAAAAAGCCCAGAGCGGAGCAGAATCTTTAGTTCACGATATCGAATTATCAAAAAAGCAGCTGGAAAAACTAGAGAAAAAATACAATGAAATCCTAAACGAACAGAACACTGTAAAAATCGAGCAGCTTCTCCGAAAAGACACAACTCCAAAACAGCAGAAAAAGAAAGCTCACCCGGGATTGGATTACACAATCGACGGCTGGTATATTCTGGTAGGTCGTGATGCAAACGAAAACGACGAACTTTTGCGCCACCATGTAAACGGAAGCGACCTCTGGCTCCATGTAAGGGATTTTCCTGGAGGATATGTTTTTATCAAAGCTAGAAAAGACAAAACCGTTCCTCTGGAAATACTTTTGGATGCCGCAAATCTTGCAGTTTATTATTCCAAGGCCCGAAATGCAGGTAAAACCGATCTTTACTACACCTATGTAAAATACCTTAGACGGGCAAAAAACGGTCCAAAAGGCCTTGTTCTTCCGACCCACGAAAAGAATCTCTGCATCACACCGGATAAGCAGAGACTTGCAAGACTGGACAGCATCCGCCAGGAAGCCGAAGAATAACACCCCCTATTACCACAAATATTAAAGAGTGCTATACTAGCGGCAAAGAGGCTTTTTATGAAAATCATCAAGACTGTAAGCGAAATGAAAGAAATTCGCAAACAAAACTCAGACAAAAAAATCGGATTTGTTCCAACAATGGGAGGCCTGCACAACGGACACCTTAGTCTTGTAAACAAAGCTAAGAGCGAAAACGACATCACCGTTGTAAGTGTTTACTTAAACCCTACACAGTTTAACGACAAAAAAGACCTTGAAACATACCCGGCAAATTTTAACGACGACTGCGCACTTTTGGAAAAGGCTGGCGTTGATTATCTTTTTGCTCCAACCTACCCGGTAATGTATCCGGATGACTTTAAATACAAAGTTATCGAAACAGATTTTTCCAAGACATTATGCGGTGCAAAACGCCCAGGACATTTTGACGGCGTTTTGACAGTTGTAATGAAGCTTTTCAATATCGTACGACCAAACAATGCTTACTTTGGCGAAAAAGATTTCCAGCAGTACAAGCTCCTTAAAGGAATGATTGAAGCATTCTTCTTAGATATTAACATTATTCCTTGCCCAATCGTGCGCGAAGACAACGGACTTGCAATTTCAAGCCGCAACAGAAAGCTTTCTGAAAAGGGACTTGCCCTTGCTCCAAAATTCCATGAGATTTTAAGTGGAAAAGGTTCTATCGAGGATAAAAAAGAGGCTCTTGAAAAAGCAGGATTTAAGGTAGATTACGTAGAAGAATTTGACGGACGCCTTTACGGTGCCGTTTTCCTTGAAGATGTACGTCTTATCGATAACGTATAATTACTCAGATTCTTCAAATTCCCCGTCTAAAAGGACGTCCTGGTAATAAAAGTTATCAACTGGTATTTCAGACTTTCCTTTTTCACGGGATTCGTAGATTGCAGTAAGCATCTTTATAATATCTTCACGCTTGTGAATAAAGCTTCGGCTGTGGCTGAGGCCAACAAACTGACAGCTGCTCTTTTGAAGGGCAACTATCAGTTCCCGAAGATTCTGTTCATTGTAAAAACGTTTTCCAAACTTTTCATGTGCGTATGTCGCATCCCCCAAAAAGAGATAATCACCACACTGCAGTGCAAGACAGCCTTTTGCATGACTTGAAGGAATTTCAAATACTCTAATTTCAGGGTCCTTTCCTTCTGCAGGAATAATCATCGGACTTTCAAATACGGTTCCTTTTTTGAGATACTTGCGAGTATTTTCTGAAACAAAAAGTTCTGTATTGCTTGTACAGATTAAATTCCAGACATGGTCAGGATGAAAATGGCTTAAAACCACATATTTCTTTTTGAAAATATGTTCGATTTCTGTTGCAGCTTCTTTGCAGGCACCGACATCGTAAATCCAGACACTCTTCTGCCTCTTGATAAAAACAACATCGCTGCTAAGAGGATCTTTTGAAGAGTGAATATAGGAAATGTTATCGTTGATATCTATAATATCAGCCGTCAATGAAATCTGTAATGCCATAATTTCAGTATATCCAATAAAAGTTTTTTTTGCAAAAGAAGCTTTACTTATCAACACCGAGGATTTTATATAGGATTCTGTACAGCTGTTCAGCTTCTTCCGGAGAAACTTTAAGGCAATTTCCAACTTTTAATGGAATTTCACGGGCCTTTTCTTTTAGACTCATTCCTTCTTGAGTAATTGCAATAGTAACTACCCTTTCGTCCTGTTTAGCACGCTCTCTTTTTACAAGATTCTTTTTTTCCATGGATTTTAAAAGGGGAGAAAGGGTCCCTGTATCAAGAAAGAGTTTTTTTCCAAGTTCTCCTACAGTCATATTCTCCTTTTCCCACAAAACCATAAGAACAATATACTGAGTGTAGGTCAAATCCAAAGGAGAAAGAAAAGGTGTATAGAGCCGCAAAATTTCACGGCTGGCCGCGTACAATGGAAAACAAAGTTGATTGTCTAATTTTAAGCATTCATAATTTTCCTGATTCATTTTATTTACCCCCGCAAATATTCAACGGCAGAAAGCCCCGCAACAGAACCTTCATAAACTGCTTTAGAAACCTGCAAAAGACCGCCGGTAACATTTCCTGCGCTA
This sequence comes from Treponema sp., assembly GCA_017386165.1. GTDB lineage: Bacteria > Spirochaetota > Spirochaetia > Treponematales > Treponemataceae > Treponema_D. The sequence continues at coordinate 32,766 of JAFNQK010000122.1, read as the reverse complement.
AAAATACCTTTTGCGTTTGTCTGCATTTTTTCATCAACCAGAATATTGTCACCAGAAAGATTTAAGCCGAGTTTCTTTGCAAAATCTGCTCCACCGGCTTCTCCAAGGGCAACAAAAACTCCGTCAGCTGCAACAGAAGTCTGGTCGCTAAATAGAACAGAAGAAACTTTTTCCTGCCCTGAGATTTCCTTTATTGCCCTGTCATCCAACTTTAATTTTCCATAAACAGCAGGTTCAAGACGGGATTTTTCAGATTCCAGGAGAGCTTTAATTTCATCAGAATTATTACCGTTTGTAAGGATTGTCACACTTTCTGCCATGTTAGCAAGATGAAGGGCTTCTTCCAATGCGTAACGTTTGTCTCCAATAACGCAAACCTTTTTTTTGCGATAGAAAAATCCGTCACATACTGCACAATAACTTATACCTTTACCTTCAAATTCCTCAATTCCTTTTATCTGAGGTTTAAGCTTTTTGTTACCGGTACATATTATGATAGAAGAAGCCGAGTATTCACCCCCGCTTGTTTTTACTGAATATTCATTTAATTTACCAGCCGAGAGCAATTCAATATGAGTTACCTCCTGGTCAAGAACTTCTATCCCAAGATTTTTAGCCTGGTTAATTCCGGTTTCATACAAATCCTTTCCAGAAATTCCATCTGCAAAACCGTAAAAGTTTTGGATTTTATGAGCTTTTTCAAGCTGGCTCTCGCCGTGATACAAAACCAGAACATTAAAGCCAGCGCGTTTTACATATAAACTTGCAGAAATACCGGCAGGTCCTGCACCAAGAATGATAACATCATATTTCATAAATCAACTCCTAAAGAAAGTCTTGCTTAGCCTAACAAAGATTTTACTTTGTCATCAATAGATTTTGGCTCAACTGTAGATTCAAAGCGTTCAACAACATTTCCTTCTTTATCAACAAGGAATTTAGTAAAGTTCCATTTGATGTCAGAATTGTTCTTGTAATCTGGATCCTTTGCTGCAGCCACGGCTTTCATCACAGCTCCTTTAATTCCGCTAAATCCTTTAAATCCCTGCTTTTCCTTTAAGAATGTAAACAACGGAATTGCATTTGGTCCGTTTACTTCGATTTTTTTGAACTGATCAAATGTAGTGTGATATCTCATTGTACAGAACTCATGGATTTCTTCATCTTCACCTGGAGCCTGGTGACCAAACTGATCACATGGAAAATCCAGAACTTCAAATCCCTGATCGTGATACTTTTGATAAAGCTCTTCAAGCCCTTTATACTGTGGAGTAAAACCACATCCAGTCGCTGTATTAACAATAAGTAAAACTTTACCTTTTAATTCAGAAAGTGAAAACTCTGAACCATCACGTCTCAAAACCTTAAAATCATAAATTGTCATACTGACCTCCTCAAGAAGCATAAACAAAGGAGCCTGATTTACATTTGATTAGATTATATCGTGTACAACATATTTTTGTCAATTATATTTTATACAATATAATTTTAAATTTCTGTTTTTTTTACAAGGAAACTATAACAAAACCATTTTTTCCAAGAACAGAATCCTTATAATTCTGACTGAACAAAACAGAAGCCTGTCCGCTGATTTCTGGACAGGAAACACTTTCATTTCCGCAGTTTACGATTACAAGAAGCTTTTCCGATTTATCTTCACTTGTTTTTTCAAACTTTACGACACGATTAGACTGTACAGTTTCTGAGGCCGTTTTGCAGAATGAAATATAAGAACCTGTCATTGCAGGATGAGTTTTTCTAAGATGAATCAGTGCCTTCATAAAAGCAAGTTCTTTATCGTATTCACCATTTTGAATGTGAGACCATGGCATACAGCGCCTGCAGTCTGGATCGTGGCCGCCTTCCAAAAGGATTTCTGTTCCGTAATAAATGCAGGCAGAACCAGGCATACTAAACAAAAGAACAAGAGCCAGACGTGCAAGATCCTTGTCCATTTTCATTCGATTAAGAATGCGGATGGTATCGTGACTGTCCATCTGGTTAAACAGAACTCTGTTAATCTGTCTTGGATACATTGAATAACAGTTGTTAATTGCATATTCAAAATCTTTTGAAGAGATTTTTTCGTCTATACAAAAATCTGCAATTGAGTTCTGCAGAGGGTAATTCATTACAGAATCAAACTCCCCACCCCTCAGCCACGGAAGAGAATTATGCCAGATTTCACCGATAATATAAAAATCCGGTTTAAGTTTATTCATTCTGGTTCTTAATTCCTGGCAAAGAACATGGCTGATTTCATTTGCGACATCAAGTCTGAGACCATCAATGTCGTAATCCTTTACCCAACGTTCACAGACAGAACAGATATAATCACGAACACGAGGATTATTTGTATTGAGCTTTGGCATATAGTCAACAAAGGCAAAAGAATAAAACTTTCCTTTACCCGCATTACCATTTTTACCAAAGCCAGGTTCACCAAAATCAAAATCATTGATCATGAACCAGTCTTTATATTTCGACTTTTTCCGTTTTTTAAGAACATCCTGCCAGGGCTTAAAAAAATACCCGGAATGGTTAAAAACCCCATCAAGCATTACCCTTATTCCCCGTTCATGAGAAGCGCGGACCAATTTTTTCATTGTTTTTCTGTCGCCAAAACTTGGATCTATTTTGAGATAATCAGTCGTATCGTATTTGTGCTGGCTGTGAGCTTTATTAATCGGAGTCATATAAATGCCGCTGATTCCAAGCTCCTTTAGATAATCCAGACGGTCAATAATTCCAGAAAGATTTCCGCCGTAGCATGGCTCAGGCTTGCCCGAGACATGTTCCATCTTTACATCCGGTTCTGCCCATTCAAGAAGGTTTTCCTGTTTGTAGCGGGTTTTGCCCCGGCTAAAGCGACTCGGAAAAATCTGATACCACACGGTATTAACAGCCCATTCCGGAACTTTAATTACATCGCAGGGATTCATCCACGGAAATGTAAAAAATCCATAGTAGAGAGTTTCATCTATATCGCAGATGCCTTTTTCACAAAATATAAAACTTTCGTTTTCTCCGTAAATCTTAAAATAATATCTGGCTCTCTTAAACTCAGGTTTTATTGTCTGAGTCCACTTATAGTTAAACTGAAGCTCTGCGGAACAAACCATCTCAAGCTCAGTTCCCTGCCATTTCCAGTCTCCGCCCATAATTCCGCCGGAAAAAGGGTCTCCATAAACTAAAATTACTTTTTTTACGTCTTTTGCTGTAAGCAGATTTATTTCAAGAGTATTCTCATCGAGAGGATAACAAAAATTGTCAAAAGCTTTATGCTGTAATGCGGCTAAATTCATATAATATTAATATAGCAAAGTAATTTTACACGGTCAAATTGATATGATAGAATATTTTATTATATTAAGTAGAATGCGAGAGGCGTTATGGCAGAAGAATTCAATCCGACAGAAATAAAAACTCCCTGGTGGAATATAATAAATTTCTATAAACTCATCGGGCTTGTCCTTATATGGACTTCTGCATGGCTTTTTATGATGCCGTTAAAAGTTGATATTGCTTCTCCATATTTTAACAACATCTGGGGCGAGATTCTTTCCGTTCTGGGAGTATACAAACAGCAGACAATTACCAGCCAGCAGCGCCCGGACTTTATGAGTGCACTAGTGGCACTGGTTCTCATGAGCATTTTACAGTTCCGGGGCATATTTAATTTTACAGAAGAAGAAAAAAATCCGGCCCTGGCAAAAGAAGCTCGCAGACCGCTAAACGTAATCTTGAATCTCTTAAGCATTCTCGTTCATACCCTGTTTTTTACAATGCTTACCAAGATTTTTCTTTTTCCAAATACAGGAATGTCTGTTTCCATGATGGACAAACTCAAATCTGATATCATCATGACAATTTTTGCAGCCGTGAGCATCACCGGAATGGTACTTGGAGCCCAGAGCCTTGCAAGACTTCTTTTGATAATTTTTAGTGCAGTCTGCGTTTTCAAAAATATTTCTTTTATTAATCAGGCCCTTGGAGTATGGGGCTTTATCGCAATTCTCTTTTCTGCAGCAGGCTTCTATCTGGAATTTCTTGGCGGCGGAGTAAATAAAACCAAAATTCTTATGGACTTAAACTTTCTTATCGGAAAATACGATACAATGGAATTAAAATCCAGAAAAGAATCTTCTATTCTTTCTCACAAGAAAAAAGGACTCCTAAAAAGGGTCTCTGAAATACGTCAGATTGAAGAAGGAACCACCAATGACTAAAAAAAGCAGCATCGTCACAATCTGTATTCTCTCCGTTGTCTTTTTAATGGCACCCGCTTTTGTCATAATTAGAACAATAAATATCGAAAACGGCTGGAAAGGACTCCCCTGGGGCGCCACCGAACAGCAGACAAAAGAATGGGTCGAAAAAAACAACAACAAATCCATCTGGAACAAATGCAACCTGACCCACTTTGGAGTTTCCTGCTACAAACTTACATGGAAAGAAACAAAGTCCATCCCTTTTGAATACATAGAATTCCAGTTTAAAAACGGAAAACTCTGCGCCGTAATCGAAACCTACCACGAAGAAGCAAATGACCCCGCAGAATACCTGAAACTCAACCGCCCAAAAATTGAACGGGGCGGCGGACAGGATCTTGGAAACGATTTTTATCGGGAAAAGGGAAACAAATACAAACTTACAGACAGAGTCTTTTACTACACCATTCCCCGAACATTTAAAGAAACCCGCATCCGCCATGCAGTAGAACGACTTGTAAAAAATAATCTCACGGACACTGCCGAGCCGGAAAGCGTAATTTCTTATCAGTTAACCACCGCCTATTATTCTCTTGAATATTTTGAAGAAGCCAAAAACCTGACTGATAATTTTCCTTCTCACAGATTTCTTGCTAAATGAAAAACAAAACAAACATTGTTAAATCATTGATTCTCTCTTGTACGGCACTGCTTTCTTTGTTTTGTGCAGTTTCATGCACCACAACTAAAAACCTTGCACCAGTTTCCCCAATTTCTGATGATATCCAGTGGCTCTACCTCCAGGATGGAATCGACTATTTTTGCAACCAAAAACAGCTTGTAGTTTGCAAAATTGACCTCTCAAAAATTCGGAAAGAACTCTTTTATTCTCCTGTAAAGGGGGATTTTTCAGACTGGCAGGACGGAATCGATGGCCTTAAACTTGCAAAAGAAAAAAATCTTACAGTGGCAGTAAACACAATTCCATTTATACAGAAAAACAGGCTGCCCTTTTCAAAACAAAAGCCCTACGGTCTGATAATCCAGAATGAAAAAAACATGTCCGAAGCAAATTCCCGCTATGCAGGGGTCCGATTTTTTTACAACGAAAAAACAAAAAATCTAAACTGCAGAATCTATGACGACCAGAGTACAATTCCTTCCAAAGGAACAATTTATGCAACCGGCGGATATTGGGTAATTCTAGACGGAAAGGAAATACTTCCTTTCAAAGACATAAAAGATTATCGAACAGCAATTGCCACCAGCCCCGATGAATCAACCATCTATTTATTATATGGAAAAAATCTTTCCTATCCCGACTGCGCCCGCATTTTCTATTCTTTGGGAGCCTCAAAAGCCATGGAATTTGACGGCGGCTCCTCTTCTTTTATATACATTAAGGACAATCTGTACCTTAAACCGCCCCTAAGCAGAAAAGTTTTTTCGATAATCGGTTTTTAAGATTGAAGAAACGTCAAAATTGCCGGCTGCAATCTATTCAACCAGCTCTCTAATCATTTTCCACCCGGAACATCTTTTGTAGTTTGAATTAGGAAATGTTTGACATCACCCACTTCCCAAATTTCTAACCGAAAGAGTTTGACGAACTCACACTTATAAACTATTATTACATTTATGGGATTTGCAGTAGCAACTAATCAGCAGATAAACAATTACTACGACACTTACCGCGAAACAGAAATTGTTTTTACAAAAGATATTTTACGCACTCTCAGAATCGATCCTCGCCAGATTTACATCAAGTGTGGCGGTTCACAGTGGCCTTGCATCATCAATTCCAATTCATTCCAGCATGCAAAAATTATTGTAGGAACATCAGGTGGCGCTTTTGCACAGATTACCAAAAAAGATGCTCCTCCTGTAAACCTTAGATACTATTTCTTTGGAGAAGACAATACTCCGCTGGCATTCTTTGTTACCTGCCATGTTACAAATGTAACTCCATACATGAATTCTCAAGAGCTTGCAATCGTAACTCTCACCTTTACACAGCGTCCCCCGGATGACTTGATTTACAGATTGGGTTCTCTTATGGATGCAAATGACAGCTTTGTAAATCGCAAAGAAGACCGAATTAACATCGACGAAATAACTCAGCGCAAACTTGGAATCGATAAAAAAGAAACCATCGTATTCATCCAGAATGTTCCAAGACGTTGTCTTTTGATTAACCTTTCATTCTCCGGTGCAAAGATTGTCTTTGTAGGGGTTCCTCAGTTCTTAAACGGAAAAAACATTATTCTCCGTCTTCTTTGTTCTGACCCTAACGAAATTATCGACATCAAAGGAACAATCGTTGCCGTAGACAATGTAGAAGGAAGAAAAGATCTTGTTCAGGCTGGAATAAAATTTGACGAAGCCCAGGTTCCTCTCAGTTATAAGATGCGTCTCAACAACTATCTTACAACAAACAGAAAACTCATCCTTACAGCAGCTGGCGCCCCAAAACAGCCAGGAGCACAGGATAGAACTGATAAAGTAATTACAGAAGCCGCTCTCGCACAAAAACAGCAAGCCCAGGAAGCCGCAAAAGCAGCCCAAGATGCACCTCAGACTGCACAGCAAGTACAGCCTGCACAACAAGCAGCTGCTCCTCAGCCACAAGCTACTTCACAAAACTCTACTGCTCAAGTACAATCAGCTCCACAGGCTGCAGCACAGACTCAAGCCACTCCTCAGCAGACACCTGCAAACAATTTATAAATAATTTAAAGGATTTATTATGAACCCAAAGAATCCATTGGACTCAATCTATTTTATTAATCTTCCAAAAGATTTTTCTTTTTCAGAAACAGCACTTAAAATTGACCCTTCAATTCCTCTTCCTGCTCAGAAAAAAGAACAGGATGCACCAGGAAATTATGATACAGAAAACCTTGCTCCAGAACAGGTTCTGGCAGGAATTTTAACAGTTCTTGCCTACGACAAACACAACGAACACCTGGACTACTACCGTTCAATTATCAAGCAGGCTCGTCCAAACATTTTCAAGGAACTTACAGAAGCCGCAATTCTTAAAACAAAAAATGAAGACTGGGATTTTGCAGAAGAACTTTTTATGACCTTGCTTGGTTTGGATCCAGAAAACCCGGGAACAAAGTTAAATCTTGCATTATTCCTGGACCAGCGAGCAGAAAGCTACCGCCGTTCAGGTCTCAACGAAGATGCAGATGCCTACGACAACGATGCACTTTCATATTACAACGACGCAATGAATGCAGAACCCGCAATCCCAGATGCCTTCTTTAACGCAGGATTTTTCTACCTCAAGCAGCACAACTTTCACGAAGCAAAAGGCGCTTTTGAAACATACGTAGCCCTCACAGCAGACACCAAAGATGAAAACATGGATGAAAATGCTGAGTACAAGCTAAATCGTGCTCAGGAAATCCTTAATAAAATCGAAAACGACAACATGGATAATCAGGCTTTCTCACAGGCCTACAAGCTCATCCAGAGCGGACAGGAAGAAAAAGGCCTCGAAGAAATCCGTAAATATCTTTCTTCAAATCCAAAAGTATGGAACGCATGGTTTTTGTGCGGATGGGGCTTAAGAAAGCTCGGACGCTTTGAAGATGCACTCACAGCTTTTAATCAGGCACTTACTTGTGGTGGAGACACCAATTCTGATACCTACAACGAACTTGCAATCTGTTATCTTGAATCAGGAGAACTTTCAAAGGCAAAAGATGCTTTAATGAAAGCGCTTTCAATTGCCCCAGAAGACACCAAAATTATTTCAAATCTCGGCTACTTATGCCTAAAAGAAGGGGACAAGGCCCAGGCTCAGAAATACTTTACTGCAGTTCTTGAGTTTGACCCAAACGACAGAATTGCCGCAGCCGAGCTTGCAAAACTTGAAGTTCAGGATTAGTTAAAATCGATTTTGAGATAATCGCCGGTGGAAACACCGGCTTTTTTGTACCATCCCTGAGGTACTTCCAGAGCATAACGAACATATCCTGTGCTCACAATAGAATCAATACTAAAAGGAGTCATATCAAAAATATCACGGATACGGCCATCACTTGAAATAAATGCAATCGAAAGAGGATGTGGAGTATTTTTCATCCAGAAAGAAAGAATCTGGTCGTTTTCAAAAATAAAAAGCATGCCGGTTCCGTCAGGAATAACTTTTCTTCCCATATAGCCGTGATTTCGTTCTTCTGGAGTTACGGCGAGTTCAGCTTTTACAGTTACAGTCTCACCTTGTTTTGTTTGAATTGTAAGTTCCTTTTTTTCAAGTTTATTAGAACAGGCAAAAACACAAAAGGCAGAAATAATCAGACAGATAAAAGCGAGATTCTTTTTCATTTATTAAAGTCCTTCAAGAAACATTTCTCTAGTCATTTCACGGGCATCAGGGCCGACTGTAGATTGATTTTTTAATTCTTCAAAAGTTTTTTCATCAACATACTTTAATGTAAGTGGTCTCTCAAGACTCATTGTCACCGAGCCACTTTTCCATACAGATTTTTCAGGATTAAGAGAAACAGGATCCCCGTATTTTTTGCAGAGAGTATTAAAAATACTGTAGTGATCCATTTTTTCACGGTTTACATTAATTGTGATAATATAGAGTTTGTCGTTATAAAACTGAAACCAGCAGCGTTCCAAAAAAGAATAACCATATCGGCTGGCATCTGTTTCAATAAGCACACGATTTTCACCAGGAAGAAGAGAAACATCCCTGTCCCCGTGATAACCAAAGTCCATATTGTGCTTAAGAGCCTGTTTTGTCTGATTTAAAGACATTCCAAGTTCTACTCCGCCATAACCATTGGGAATAGAATCATTTGCAAAGAAAGGAATTGCAAATACTGAAAGAAGAATTACTGCTAAAAGTTTTTTCATGGCAATCCTCCTATTTTGATTTGCGGAAGAAAGCTGCCTGCTTTAATATTTCAAGACAATCCGGAATATAGATTTTTCCACCGATTATCTTAAGAGTTTTATCTGTACTGAGCTGATAAAGTACACTTGCTTCCTGGTTAGCAGGAATTGTACACATTCCAACAAGATCTTTTGGAGTCAAATCAGACTGATAAGGACCTGCAACCTTCTTTCCTTTTTCAAGCTGAAGGGCAAGCATATCGATTACTTTATGATAAGGTTCTGTAAGGCAGGCATTATCAAGCTGACGATACATAGACCACAAGCGTTCTGCAAGAGTAGTAGTAAGGCGGCCAATCAACTGAGGCTGAGTTCCTACCATTTTATCAAAGTTCTGGCGGTTAATTACCATAAGGTGACAGTCTGTATGAGCAATTGCCGAAGCGGATCTTGGTTTATTTTCAAGCAAAGCCATTTCACCAAACATGTCGCCACGGTTCAAAACTGCAAGTACAACTTCTGTTCCGTCTACGACTTTAGAAATTGTAACCTGACCGTCTTGAATTACGAACATATCAGATCCTTTCTGGCATTCAGAAAAAATCATTGTTCCTTCTTTATATACACGATTTAAATCTGCAGTTGGTTCAAAGTATGTAGCCTTAGAAGTTGGCTTATATGCAACAAAACGGGCTTTTGCTTCTTCAAAATGTTCGCCCTTAGGACATTCTTTTAAATACTGATAATAGGCATAAGTCGCGATATCACGGTTTCCCTGATTGTCGTAATAATCCGCTACTTCAAACATGTGTTCCGGAGTTTCGCTTGCAACATTGTTAAGGGCAAGAGTTGTAAGCTGCTCATTCATTTCACGCATTCGCTTGGCAAATGTGCGGATAATCTTAAGAGCAATTGGAGTATTATTGCGAATCAATTCTGGATACTGATCTTTTTTTACAGAAATACACTTGGTATCTTCTATTGTAATTGCATTTTCAATCTGTGAGTGTCCGGACATACAAGGAATAACCCCAACAAAGTCTCCCGGACCTAACTGCTTTGTGGCCAATCCGTTTTTATCATTAGATTTTACACAGCAAACTTTACCGCTTTGAATGATGTAAAAACGATCACTCTGTTCTTTTCCTTCTACAAAGAGATAAGAGTCTTTTCTAAAATTTACAATCTGGAGCTGTAACAAATTGGACCACCTTAATATATAGTATAAAATCGGTCGATTTTATTGTCAATTTTTGGAATCGACAAAGATAATCTCTGGTTCAAGACAAAAACCAAATTTTTCTCTTACTCTATTAACGGCGATTTCTACAAGAGTTTTTACATCTTTTTGCGTTGCTCCGCCAATATTTATTATAAAATTTCCGTGAAAAGGTGCTATCTGCGCTCCGCCACACTGAGTGCCCCGCAAACCAGCTTCATCAATTAGTTTTCCGCTTGGAGAACCAAATGTATGGTTGTTTCTAAAGACACTGCCTGCACTCGGATAATCAAAATGTCCCTTTGACTTTCGTTCCTGAATATACTTTTTATTATCCTGAGTTATTTCTTCTTCTGTCTTTTTGCCTTTATACAGTCTAAAAGTTGCATTCAAAATCAGAGTTTTATCATTCTGAAAAGGAGAAACCTTATATTCCCATTCTTTGCTGTTAAAAGTTTTATGCTGTTCTGTATAAGTCTCAAGGTCGATATACCAGGCATCTACAAAGAGGTCACTGATAGAACGGTCAAAACAGCGGGCATTCATAAACAGAGCACCGCCAACAGTTCCTGGTAGCCCCGCAAACTGCTCACAACCGCTAAAAGCATTCTTTGTACAAAAGTTTACAAGCTGACTAATAGTTGCTCCGGCACCACAGCTGATTAAAACTTCATCTTGACTTATGGATTCAGATTCTACAACTTCAATCTTATTAAGTTTGAGAAGTGAAACAACCACCCCTTCAAAAGTCTCATCACAAAAAACTACGTTACTTCCGCCACCAAGCACAAAAAAGCGGATATTTTCATTCTTTATTTTAAGAAGAAGAATCAAGAGGGAATCCAAATCCTCAGGTTCAAAAAGAACAGGAACCTCTCCTCCGATTTTAAAAGTTGTATGCTTACTCATAGGCTCATTCAAAATAATTTCACCATTAAACTCGCCTGATTGTTTTATTTCGTTTGCAAAATCAACAAATTTATCCATATTCGAATTATACAAAAATAAGACACTTATGTCCAAATCGTTACACCTTCCACCAATATATACTTACTTCAATTGAAAACAAGTGCCATTTTCATTATATTATTAAAAAACTATAAGAATGAATGTTGAGTTACGGAGAATAAATATAAAATTGACGTTAGCGAGGTTCTGACTCAAACAAACATCTGCACAAGCGAAGCGCGGAAGCCGTTTGCTTTGAGTCAGTGTTCTCGCTGAAAGACAATTTTACATGTAGAATTAGCTACTCGACATTCAATTTATACAGGAGAATACGATGGCATTAAGACTGTACAACACCATGGGACACAAGATGGAAGAGTTTAAACCTATTCATGAAGGTTTTGTTGGTTTTTACGGGTGTGGACCAACCGTTTACAACTATGCACATATCGGAAATCTCCGTGCTTATGTTTTTCTCGATACTTTGGACAGAACCCTCAGCTACCTCGGCTATGACATCAAGCATGTAATGAACATCACTGATGTTGGTCACCTTACAGGCGACGGAGATGATGGCGAAGACAAGATGCTCAAAACAGCCGAAGAACGCCATCAGTCAGTTCTCGAAATTGCTAAATTCTATACAGACGCTTTTATCAATGATATTGATGCCTTAAATATTCGTCATCCTGATGTAATCTGTAAAGCAACAGAACACATCAACGAAATGATTGAATTAATCAAAAAAATCGAAGCAAATGGTCACACATATCTTTCAGGCGGAAACCTCTACTACGACATTTCAACATATCCTGATTACGGCAAACTCGCAAACCTCAATCTCGACGAATTAAAAGAAGGTGCCGGAAAACGAAAAGAAGTTGTTATCGACGGAAATAAACGCAATCCAGGAGACTTTGTTCTCTGGTTTACAAAATCAAAGTTTGAAAATCAGGCTATGACCTGGGACAGTCCCTGGGGCCGCGGATATCCAGGATGGCACATTGAATGTTCTGCAATGAGCATGAAGTACCTCGGAAAGCATTTTGATATCCACACCGGCGGTATCGACCATGTTCCTGTTCATCATACCAACGAAATCGCACAGAGTGAAGGAAGCTTTACCGAAGAAGACCGAAAAGAAGGTCCATGGGTAAATTACTGGCTTCACAACGAATTCCTCATTCTTGAAGGCGGCAAGATGAGCAAGTCCAGCGGACACTTTATCACACTCCAGACTCCGCTTCCTCCAGAAAAGGGATTTTCTCTCAAAGACAAAGGTTTTGAACCATTGGATTACAGATTCTTCCTTCTTGGAGGACACTACCGAAAGCAGCTGGTATTCTCTCTCGAAGCTCTCGAAAGTGCAAAGAACGGTCGCGCAGCCCTTCTTCAGAAGATTGCAAAGCTTGCTTCAAAAGGTGGAATCACTCTTTCAAAAGGCAAGACATATAAAAAAGCTCAGGCAGACAACCGCGACGGACTTTCTGAAAAGGCTTCTTCTTATCTTGACCAGTTTAAACAGGCCCTGGAAAATGACCTTTTGACACCAGTTGCCCTCAGTCTTGTAAACAAGGTATTAAAAGATGGTTCTCTCCCTGAAAAAGAAGCCCTTGATTTAATCGACCGCATGGACAGTGTAATCGGACTTAAACTCATTGAATCAGCAGCAGTTGTTCAGAAAAAGATTGAAGATGAAGCAAAGAGCCTTCTTCCTGATCACTCGGGCGACCCGGAAGCAGAAGAAATCGATGCACTTGTAAAAGAACGAACTGACGCTAAAAAGAACAAAGATTTTGCAACTGCAGACCGCATTCGCGACGAACTTGCAAAACGCGGGATTACAATCATCGATACACCACAGGGGCCAACCTGGAAGCGCAATTAATTTTTAATAAATTAAAAATTCGTTGTAACTATTTATAAGGAGCATTGTTAAACAAGTATGGACGGTCAGACAGACAATTTAAAGCCTCTGAATGCAACAGACCCGCAAGACTTTAAGACAATCTATGATGAAACCATGCAGATGCTCTTTAAAATCAGTTACAGAATTGTAAATGATGAAGAAGCAGCAGAAGATCTGGCTCATGATTCATTGATTAAAGCAAACGAAAAGTGCCTGACATTTCCTAGCCTTAACGATGCAAAGTTCTGGTTGATTCGCGTTGTAAAAAACGCATCCCTAAACTATGTAAAACGAAAGACAAGGGAACGCAAAGCTTACGAAAAGGCATTATACGAAGATCACAGGTCTTACGATTCAGGAGAAACACAGGTTTTACAGCAGGAAACAGTAAAAGCTGCTCAAAGGGCTTTAGATAAACTGCCACCAAAACTAAAAGAAGTTCTTGTTCTTGCCGAATATGGTGACATGAACTACAAGGACATTGGCAAAGTGCTTGGAATTACAGAAGGAAACGTAAAAGTCCGAATTTTCCGTGCACGCAATCAACTTGAAAAGATTTTAGGAGCCGAAAATGTATTCTTGCCCAACTGATGACATTCATTCTGTTTATCTCGATAACGAATTGCCTCAAGCTTATGTTAAAGACTATGAAGAGCACATTAAAACCTGTGACTGTTGCCGCAAAAAGCTTGAAAAGATGCGCATAATTCATGACGCATTTAAGCAGGACAGCAAGCAGATTACTCTCGACAGTACATATCTGACTCACAGCTTCGAAAGACTTCAGACAAAAATGGGCTACGCTAAACACACAAGAATACAATTCCAGATGCCTGATTTTTCTAATATTGCAAAAATCGCCATGGCCGCAGCCGCTGCTGTCGCAGTTGTTGTATTCCCCGTAAAACTTGTAAACAAAACAAAGTCATCTAATCAGGTTGCATCAATTACGCCTGTTACCCGTCCACAAAATCTTCCAATTGCACAAAAACAGAGTGTTGTTGTAAATGGAAACTTTGGAAATGAACTTACACATACAGTAAGCACTCAAAACATACAAAGAGCTTCGTTCTCTGATATGGACGTTTTCAGACCGGAATTTGACGATAACCAGAATATTTCAATCAAGATAAGTATTCCCGGTCTTGATAACCAGGGCAACGAACAAATCATGGAAATTAAACTGCCGGTGAATACAATCACAGGACAGTTACCGTGAACCAGGAAAAAACTTCCACATACCTCGTTAGAAAATCACCAGTAATCAGAACTCTTTTATGGATAAGCCTCGCAGTGATATTCACTGTGGTTTCATTGATTTTAGGCTTAAGAGTAAAAGAAAAACCTGTAATCTATTCACTTAATCCACCTATCGGCTCCCCTGGAGACCTTGTCATTATCACAGGAAAAGATTTTGGAAATATCCGGGACACAAATTATGTTGAATTTGGTGGTTACAAACTGACCTCGAGTTCATACATTTCATGGAGCAACACAGAAATCAAGGTTGTTCTCCCGGCAAATGTCCAGGAAGGCCTCGTAGTAGTAGGAACAAAAAATGCCCGAAGCAAACCGGCATTCTTTGCAAACACAACCGCAGCCCCTGTTGCTGTTACTTCTAATTCAATAACCACAAACCCTGTAATCACAATCGTATCTCCAGAAAAAATCTATCCAGGAACCCTTTTAACAATTTCTGGAAGCAACTTTGGCCCGACACGAGAACGCTCAAAGGTCTATTTTTCAAGCGAAAGAGAAGCAACCCAGGACAACGACTTTTCATACATTTCTGCAAGCGAAGACGATTTTGACTATGAATACTGGAGCGATGGAGAAATCCATGTAAGAGTTCCGGACGGAGCAAGTTCCGGTAATTTTTATGTAGAAACCAGCAAAGGAAAATCCCCAGCCCGCAAAATCGAAATCGATGAAAGAGCCGGAAAAAAGAGCTTTATTTCTCCAAAGACATATGTTGTTCAGATTTATGCCGATGTAGAAGATTCAAGCGGCGACAAGGATTCTTCTATTATTTTACGATGTCCTCGCCCATTCGTTACTGCAAGTCAGCCATCGGTTCAGCTTACAGAATGCACCCCTGAACCTGTAATCAACGACTTTCAGCATACAATTATTCAACAGGTTTCAGGAAAATCTTCGTTCGGTAAAAAAAGATTTAAGAGCGACTTTGCAATCACTGTTTACGAAACAAGAACTCAGGTTTACGCTTCAAGATTGAATCCTGTTTCAACGGTTGCAGAAAACCTCAGGGCAATCGCAACTAAAGAAGACAATCTGGTTCCTAGTGGAGATCCGGATATTATCGCACTTTCAAAAAAGATTACAAAGGGCGAATCAAACCATTACAATATGGCAGCCCTGATTTACAACTACATGCTAAACAACTACGTAATCTTAAACGATGTTCGAAAAGGAAATATTTCACCTTTGGATTTAATCCGTACAAAAAAAGGTGACGCATACGACTTTGCAGTAATTTACACAGCTCTTTTAAGAGCCTGCGGAATTCCTAGTTATACTGACAGTGGTATTCTTGTTGAAACAGACCTCAAAACCCGGGACCACTGGTGGAGTGAATTCTACCTCGCAGGTTTTGGATGGATTCCTGTAGATCCGGCATTAGGTGCAGGACTAAAATATTCTCCATGGCAGAAGGATATTCAGCCTGAGACCTACTATTTTGGAAACCTTGATGCACAGCACATTGTATTCAGCAGAGGCTGGAACGAAATTAAGCCAAGTGCACCAAACAGTAAAATCGTACAAAAACCAAGAAGTTATGCTCTCCAGGATATCTGGGAAGAAGCTTCTGGCGAAAAAATCAAATACAGCTCATATTGGGCAAATCCGATTGTTATCGGAGTATATTAATCTCAGAGGTAAAATATGACAAAAGTACTATCAGTCGGCGGCTCAATCGTAGTCCCAAACCAGCCGGACACAGAATTTTTAACAAACTTTATATCGATGGTAAAAGAATGGCTCAAAGAAGACGACAGCCGTAAATTGATTCTTGTAGTTGGTGGTGGAGCTCCAGCCAGAGTTTATCAGAACGCTTATGCAGAAATCGCTAAAAACGTGGGCGGTTCCTCTGCCCTGGATGCAGCAGACTGGATTGGAATCATGGCAACCCGCCTCAACGCTCAACTTGTAAAGGCAAGTTTTGGAGATCTCTGCCAGAACGATGTTGTATACGATCCAACTGCACCAATTGAATTTAAAGGAAAAGTTCTTCTCGCTGCTGGATGGCACCCTGGATTCTCAACAGACAACGATGCCGTTCTCCTTGCTGAAAAACACGGCGCAAAAACAGTAGTAAACCTTTCAAATATCGAAAAAGTTTACACTGACGATCCAAGAAAAAATCCTGATGCAAAACCAATCGATCAGATTTCATGGAAGGACTTTAGAAAAATGGTTGGAGACGACTGGACACCTGGAAAGAACTGTCCGTTTGACCCAATTGCTTCTAAAAAAGCCGACGAATGCGGCATGAAAGTAATCTGCGCAAGCGGCAAGGACATTAAAAACATCCGAGCCATTCTTGACGACAAACCATTTGTGGGAACACAGATCGGAGAATAAATCTAACGAACGTTAGCAAAAGATGCCATCTTATCAAGGATGGCATTTATTTTTTCCCCATAGAGAGGATCCATTGCCCAGGTATTTGCAAGTCCGTAGATATCTTCTGCAAAGCGGGCTTTATGTGGCCATGAGTACCTTGGATCTACCAGAGGATTTTTTAATTCTACTTCCAGAGTTGTACCATAAGCCTGCAAATGCTGGATGTGAGCTCTGACTCCAAGCCGTTCCGTCTTGAACCATTCACCAGGATGATCCTTATCAGTTGCTCCAAGGCCGCAGTAATTATGCATTTCAGGTTTTACAAGATTTCCAAATTTCAAATAACCTGTTTCAAGACACATCTGTGCAAAGGCAACATCGCTGTTAACCCCTTCAGAATCAGCTTCTACAACATAATAACGAGCGATTCTTTTGATCATGCTTTTTGAAGAATCAGGATATTCGCTCATAAACCATCTGTAGAGTTCTTCGCTTGAAAGAACACCTTTTTCCATAATTTTACGGGAAATTTTCCGCTCTTGCAGAACAGAGGTTTCCAAAGTAGAAGGCGTACTAACACACCCGGTCACAAACAGTAACACACACAACAACGAAATAATAACTTCAATTTTTTTCTTCATATTATTTTTTCGGATTTTTTTTATTATTTTTTGCCTATTTTTACAACTTTTTTACTATATATAAGAGATGAAACAACAAATTTTAAAACCGAATATACGGGAACTAACACTGGAACACGGATTTTCCTATCCTACAGATACAGAATTAATAATGATGATTCTTGGCTCCGGAACTAAATATTGCCCAATTGAAATCCTGGCTCAACAGATTGAACAAATTATCAGTTCTTATAACAGGGAACAGATTTATGAAAACCTTATAAACCTCCCAGGTATGGGAAAAAGCAAAGCCCTGACCATAATGGCAGCCCTGGAACTTGGACGGCGGAGAAACAGTTTTCAGAATGCAAAAATTAAAATGCCGTCGGATATTCTTCCATTTGTACTCAACTTTTCCACCAAAAAAAAAGAACATTTTTTGTGTATCTGCCTCAACGGAAGTCACGAAATTATTCAAATCAAAGTTATTTCCATTGGCACAGATACCAAAACGATTCTAAACCCAAAAGAGATTTTTCTTGAAGCAATAAAAGAAAATGCTGCCGGGATAATAATATGTCACAATCACCCAAGCGGAAACTGTACCCCGTCAAAAGATGATATAAACACCACAGAGCAATTAATCAAAGGTGCCCGCATTCTCGGAATTGAACTTTTAGATCATATAATTTTTTCTCAGAACTCCTATTACAGCTTTGTTGAAAATAAACTTTTATTTACGGAATCTTAATCCTTAGTTATAATCAAGTTATGAAAAAGACGACCTTAACTGTTTTATTATTTGCTTTTCTCACAAGTGCTTTTTTTAGTTATGCAGAAGAATCAATTCTCACCGAAATAGACGAAATTCCAGAGGCTTCTGCAAGCACCCACAGCCATCCAGAAGATTTTACACGAGAATTAACCCCACAAGGTGTCACCATTTTACAGGCATCAAAATCACAGGTAGAAATCCGTTCAAATGTCAGAGGTGCAAGTGTATATATTAATAATAACTACAAGGGAACAACCCCTCTTATAATCTCAGGGCTTCATCCGGGGCGTTATAAGCTTAAACTTGAAAAACATGGCTATGAAACCGTTCATACTTCGATTAATGTTTCAAGGGGTGAAACCCGTTCTTACAATATAAACATGGAAAAATTGACCGGGATCTTAAGTTTTGTAGATGTGCCAGCAGGCGCCAGCATTTATGTTGACAGTTCTCTTAAATCCTCTACATGGCTGAGACTAGAAGCCGGATATCACACAATAAAAGTCAGAAAATTTGGTTTTTATGATGCCACCGGTTCAATTTATGTACGACCACACAGCGTCAAAAATGTTTCAGTATCCATGACCGAGTGTCCTTTTGAACTTATTTCCTTCTATTCAAACCACACAAGATTCAACCCTCAATACGATAATCAGGCAGGACAGGTATCTTTTACAGCAAATGTAACAAATGACGGAACAGCAAAACTTTCAATTTACGATGCAGAAGCACAACTCGTTTACGAACATGATATCTCAAACTTTAGTACCTGGACTAACACCTATACCTGGAACGGACGAAACTCCCTTGGAGAAATGCTCCCTAACGGAAAATACACGGCATATTTCGAAGCCGCAAATCAAAAACTTTCAGCAACAGTTTCAATCGACTACAGCGTAAAACTCTTTTTAAGAGACATTACATCTTCAGGAACTGGAACCGGACCTCTTTTGAGTGCAAGAAGCACCACCGGCGGCTCCTTTATGTTCTCTTTTTCAACCGGCCCGGAATTTAATATTCCAAATGGATTTTATTCAGTACCCCTTCGTATGGGCTTGAGCTGGGCTGTCAGCGACTG
The DNA here is from genome assembly GCA_017386165.1 of Treponema sp. Classification (GTDB taxonomy): domain Bacteria; phylum Spirochaetota; class Spirochaetia; order Treponematales; family Treponemataceae; genus Treponema_D. The sequence goes on along the minus strand of JAFNQK010000122.1, from coordinate 13,564 downwards.
GTGCGAACTTTCTTCAATTTTAGAAGCAGATCTCGGACTTGAAAAAATCCCTGTGATATTTGGTGCAAGCTTAAAAATGTCAAACCAGAACGACTTAGGTTCCTCTTCACGAATCTGTTACGCCGCAAGTTTCAGCTACAACTATACATCAAGAGAAGTGCGTCCTCCTTACGGTTGCAATAACAGTGCCGGCCTCGGAATAGCCGCCGCCCTTGGCTTTGAAACACCAGTTCTTTATATCGGCGGAACCAGCCAGTTTATTTTCAGTCCAGTAGACTCCAGACTAACCAAAAACGAATCTCTCTGGCAAAACGGCCTTATTTTAACAGCCTTTGTAAACTCTTCTCTGAATATAGATTTATACGGAGCAATCGACAGCTTCTTTGAAAACGGCAATACCGACTGGATGCGCTGCATAGAAAGCGGTCTCCTTTTCAAAATTGTTCTGGGATCCTCAAACAATACCCTTAACCTCGGAGCCACCTCGTATTACTTCCCGTCCGCAGGAACCGCCTACATAGGAGCCAGATTGGGAACAACCTTTGGGTTGTAAGCCCCCTACCATTTCACTACAATGAAAGTATGAAATTATATTCGAAAGCTCAGGTCGTATTTTCAACAGTAATCGGAATGGCAGTTGCAGCAAGCCTTACAACTTTATTTGTAACCCTTGCAACATCAAACAAATCTAACAAACAGTCAAAAACAGAAAAGACAGCACAAACTTCTCAAATAGAAAAAAATATTGATTCAGAAACTGCAGTTACTCAAAAAGAAGAGGAACCATTTGTACTCCAGCAGGAAGAAGCCCCTTCTCCAGAAAAGCTTGAACTCCAGTCAGTTTCAACAGACCTTACCTACACACAGGACGAAATCCAGAATATTTCTGTATATGCAAAATGCAGCCCGGCAGTAGTAAACATTAATACCCAGGTTACCGGTGTTAACTGGTTCCTTGAACCGATTGTACAGGACGGCGGAAGCGGTTCCGGTTCAATCATCGATAAAAGAGGCTACGTTCTTACAAATGTTCATGTAATTAAAGGTGCTTCAAAGATTTATGTTTCTTTAAGCGACGGAACTCAGTACGAAGCAAAGGTTATCGGACAGGACGCCGACAGCGACCTTGCTATCATCAAATTCAATCCTCCAGAAGGCACTTCCCTCAGCACAATTTCCTTTGGCGACTCTACAAATCTCAAAGTCGGTCAGAAAGTAATCGCCATCGGAAACCCATTCGGTTTTGAAAGAACCATGACAACAGGAATCGTTAGTGCCCTTGGCCGCCCTATCAAGGACTCCAGCACAAACCGCATCATCAGAAACATGATTCAGACAGACTCTGCAATCAACCCAGGAAACAGTGGTGGACCGCTCTTAGATACAAACGGAAGAATGATTGGAATCAATACGATGATTTATTCTTCAAGCGGAAACAGCGCAGGTATCGGATTTGCAGTTCCTGCAAGCACCGCAGTACGAGTTGCCTCAGATTTATTAAAATATGGAAAAGTAAAGCGCGGTCAGATAGAAGTTCAGCTTGTTCAGTTGAACAACACCATCGCAAATTACGCAAACCTGGACATAGCAAGCGGACTTTTAGTAAGCCGTACCACAAAGGGCGGTAATGCTGAAAAAGCAGGAATCGTTCAGGGAACCCAGGCAGCCCGATACTACAATAATACAATCTATCTGGGCGGAGATATCATTACCAAAATCGACGGCATAAGAGTAACTTCTATCGCTGATTATTACAGTGCCCTTGAATCAAAACGTCCGGGAGATACTGTAAATATCGTTCTTCACCGAAACGGTAAAGACAGAACTGTAACACTCACCCTGGCCGATCCTGATTAGCCCCAACTTGTTAACAGTATTTTTTTGACTAATCCCCTTTTATCATCTAAAATACTGATTAAAGGGGATTCTATGGATGACAGCAAGAAATATTCAGACCTTAACATATCAATAGAATTTCATAGCGACAAAGGTAAGGCCTTCAATCTCGCCTTTATTAAAGCAATCATCACATATCAGACAATCAGCCCCGACAATTCCAGCATTCAAATAGAAGAAACAGAGTCCGATTTCATTTCCATAAATTCAATCGAATCCCAAAAAACGGTCGCTTTTAATAAAATTCCTGCAGGAAAAGACCGCCTGGTTACCATAAAAACCTACGACACAGACAAAAAAGAACTACCCGCTTTCAATTTAAGGGCTACGACAGACATTCTCCCCGATTCAACAAACAAAGTAACCGTTTCCAACAACACCACCGCCTTTGCGGATGTTCTCTACGGAATAAAAAACATCTTTAATTTTGAAGAACTTGAACAAGACGGCCGAATGGACACAATCAGAAAAGTCATCGATTCTTCTATTCATCCGCATCTGTACAACTCTTCAAAGCTTATCGGTGAACTTCAGGGCTTTTCTTTTCCTTATAGTTCAACCAAAAAAGACTATATTCTCAAAACCGGTTCAATTACATTTGACTATCTCTTAAAACCTGAATTCGATGTAATAATTGATGACCCGATTTCCTCGCCATTACAAAAACAAAAAGCCAGTACAAATATTTCAATTAAAAATATTGTTCCTGGAAACTGGATTCTAAAAATTTGTGATTCAGACGGGAATCTTCTAGACAAAACAGAAGTTCAGATCGAAAGTTCACAGAACAGCAATCTTGGACATATAGATCACAATGGAATTGCCCTCTTTGTTTCCGGTAAAGATAATCTAGAAAGCCTTAAAACCCAGAATCCACAGGCCGTAAATTATCAGAAAGACTATTCATTCTTTGCCGACTCCACTTTATTTGATTTTGAAAATCTTAATCACCTCGATTTTTTATCCTTTAATATAGCTCAAACCGGAGTTTATGTACTCAACCCAAAAGGCTTAACCGTTCTTACCAAAATCAAGCAGGATAAAATCTCATTTGATAAATTAAAAATAGAACAAGACGACTTTTTAAAATGCTTCATCGATGACGACAAAAACAAACGTTTCATTGTTCTCTTAAGCGAAAAACTTTATGGTTCCAGACCGCAATCAGTCAAAGCAGAATTTAACAAAGGCATTAACGACCACAACGGAGAATATAAGGGAAAGCATTATCAAATGACCAGAAATAACGATGGCTTCTGGTATTGCGCCGTTCCTTACATAGATGTTCAGGCAACAAATCAGTCAGGCCAGCCAACATATAACTTTAAGGTGGATAATGAAATTATCACTCCACCAAAATTTGTACCCGACGGATTTGTATATCAGAAGTTCAACGGTCCTTATCCGGGACTAAAATTCTTGTGCCTAATCTATAATTCTCAGAATCAAAATGAAATCTCCAGAAGGCTGTCTCTCGCAAAAAGGAGCAAATCCCTAAAAGATTTTGATCTGGATACGATACAAGGTCAAATGCAGATAGCAAATTTTCGTTTGGTTCCAGGAACTAAAAATCTATACCGATCTTTTCACCCGTATAATGACGAAGACAAGAAAAACATTTCTGACACCTCTCAAATGCGAATGAAATATGTGAAAGAGCTTTCGGAAAAATACAATGTAAAAGCCGACATAAATCTTTCTGACAATGAACTCAAAACCGCAACCTACGAAATGCCGGAATTCTATAAAAAAATAATTGAAAGCAATTTGATTCTATATATGACCGACTGCAACTACAGCCAATGCTACGAAACTCCAGACAGCAGACAGTTTGCCAATGGAATCAAAAAAATTGTTCAATTCGTAAACAAAACACCGGGTCCATACATCACACACTGCGCCCTTGGAACAGACAGAACCGGAATCGTCTGTGCAGTTTTATCAGGACTCTGCGGTGCCAGCTGGAACGACATTCAGGAAGACTACTGCAAATCCATAGAAATGGGAATCTACGAATACCGGGGTCCAGGAGCCGTAAAATATTCAATCCAAAAACTTCTGGGCGTTGATTTTTTGGAAGATGTCCCTGATTTGCAGAAAGTCCTAACCGATTATTTTGTAAAGGGCGGCTATCTCACATACAGAGAAATAGAACAAATGAAAGAAAGATTGTAAACTGTCACCATGCGTAAGTTTGTAGTAGAATCCCCTTTTCAACCTTCAGGAGATCAGGGACAGGCAATAGAAAAATTATCACAGGGCTTTTTAAGAGGCGACAAGTTCCAGACCCTAAAAGGTGTTACTGGTTCCGGAAAAACTTTTACAATGGCCAAAATCATCGAAGCCGTACAGCGCCCAACCCTAATTATAAGTCATAATAAAACTTTAAGCGCGCAGCTCTACCGCGAGTTCAAAAGCTTTTTTCCAAACAATGCAGTTGAATACTTCGTTTCATACTACGACTACTACCAGCCAGAAGCTTATGTTCCTGCCCGGGACCTTTATATCGAAAAAGATGCTTCTATAAACAAAGAAATTGACCAGCTCAAAATGAAGGCCACCTACAGCCTCATGGAGCGTCGTGATGTAATCGTAATTGCCACCGTTTCCTGTATCTACGGTCTTGGAATGCCGGAACTCTACAAAAGCATGCGCATTCACATTGAAAAAGGACAGGAATTAGATCCCCACAAACTTGCACTGGAACTTAGCCATGTTCAATATACCAGAAACGATATGATTCTCGACAGAGGAACCTTCAGAATCAAAGGCGATGTAATTGAAATTTATCCGCCATACATGGAATTTGACGAAGCCTATAGAATCGAGCTGGACTGGGAAGAAGTTGTACTCATCCGTCGCTTTAACGTTGTAAGCGGCAAAATTACAGAAGAACTGGACGAAACCACAATCTACCCTGCCAAAAACTTTGTCATTCCTCAGGATCAGCTTACCACCGCCACAGAACGAATTGAACAGGAACTTCAGGACAGGCTTGAAGTGCTTAATGCCCAACACAAACTTTTAGAAGCTGAAAGACTTAAAACCAGAGTCACCTACGACATCGAAATGATGAAGGAAATGGGCTACTGTTCAGGAATCGAAAACTACTCAGCCCCGATTGCAGGAAGAAAACCAGGTGAACCGCCAGCAACATTGATGCACTACTTTCCGTCGGACTTTTTGTGCATGATTGACGAAGCCCACGTAACAGTTCCCCAGGTTGGAGCCATGTACGAGGGAGACCGAAGCCGCAAACAGAATCTGGTTGATTTTGGTTTCCGACTGCCAAGTGCCCTGGATAACCGTCCCCTCAAATCAGACGAGTTTAACAAAATGCTGAACCAGGTAATCTATGTTACCGCGACCCCTCGCAAAGAAGAAATAAAACAATCAACTCAGGTTGTAGAACAGCTCATCCGCCCGACAGGTCTATTAGATCCGATTGTTGAGGTCCGCCCAACAGAAGGCCAGATGGAAGATATCTATCGCGAAATCAAGGAACGCATTGCAAAAAATGAGAGAAGCCTTGTTCTCACCCTTACCAAAAAGATGGCTGAAGATTTGACCGATTACCTCACAGAACTTGAACTTAAGGTAAAATACATTCACTCTGAAATCGACACCTTTGAACGGGTTGAGATTCTAAAATCCCTCCGCACCGGCGAAATTGATGTTCTCATTGGAATTAACCTTTTACGAGAAGGTATCGACCTCCCAGAAGTTTCATTCATTGCCCTTCTAGATGCGGACAAGATCGGTTTTTTGCGTTCTACAACTTCACTTATTCAGATTATTGGCCGAGCAGCCCGAAATGCAGAAGGTAAAGTCGTTATGTACGCAGACCGAATGAGCGACGCCATGAAAGAGGCCATCGACGAAACCGCTCACCGCCGCGCCGTTCAGGAGGCCTACAATAAAGAACATGGAATTACACCACAGACAGTTAAAAAAGAGATTCAGGATATTCTTGAACACCAGCAGGAAGAAGCCCAGGAAACCGTTCGGATAACAGTAGATACCCTCAAAAAGACTACAAATATGTTTGACAAAAAACAGAGGGATAAGCTCATCAAAGCCCTCAAGCAGGAAATGTCCGAATGTGCAGAACGCCTGGAATACGAACAGGCAGCCGCATTGCGCGACCAGATAAAAGAAATCGAAGATCAGTTCAAATAAAAATTACTGGATAAAAAAATAAGGGAAGCCATTCGACTTCCCTTTTCAATTTCAAAGATGCAATAAATAACTTATTTAGCTTCAACAGTTGCCTTTGGAACGCGTACCTTCTTAACAACAAAGTCGCTCTTGAAACAGCGTGTACAAATCTTAAGAGTTCTTACTTCACCGTTACCAAGGTCAGTCTTTACAGTCATCAAATTTGGACGCCATGTGCGCTTTGTGTGGTTGAATGATTTTGAAACTTTGTTTCCGTACTGAACACCTTTGCCGCAAATATCACAAGCTCTAGACATATCTATACCTACCTTCAATATTATTCAATATAAGTTTTAACATATTATTGAATTCTAAGATTTAGGTCAAGAGCAAAACCTAAACGCCAACTACAATTTTAAATAAATTCCGTTTTGAAAAATCGAAAGTTTCGTTTATAATTTTTAAATAGATGGTGGGATTTTTTTGGAGGCAAAATGAATCTATTTCAGATTTACATGATCTTTTTCGGATTTACTACAATCGTCGGAGTTCCTTTACTTTCTTCATTCCAGGTAACACAAATCAAAGGCTCGACCTGGGCCGACTGGCTTAGCAGTTTAGGAGCTTCACTGGGACCAGCAGCAGGGATTTTCCTTGTTGTAACTTTAGTCACTTACATCATCATGAAACCTCTTCTAAAAACCCTCAAAAAATCTGAAACCCAAGAAATTCCAGAAGAAGAATTACTACAGGTTGAAAAGAAACTTGCAAAAATCAAACTTATCACAAGAATTTCTCTTTTAACCGGATACCTTATCGGAAACGGAATTACCATCATCATCAAAACTATAGCCGGAAAAGTAAACTACAATATCGTAGACTTGCTTGTCATCATGGGATTAATTCTTTGCTATGGTTTTCTTGCAGTACAGTACTCTGTAAACTGTTTCTTGACCGTTGCAAGAAAACAGTTCCTTAAATTAAAGATTACCTCATCTGATATTTTCCATAAAAACACAATTTCTCTGACACTGGCAAGAGCTTTTATTGTTAGTTTTTGTACAATTGGATGGCATATCTTCTGTTCCGGTTACAGTGCAGTACGAAATGGTTGGACGATGAATTATTTTTTAGGAAAAGCTACATTCTCAATTTGTCAAAGCCTTATCATGTGTTTTCCTTTAATAATCTTTATTTTGATTCAGCTCAGAGTCCGCATTTCAATGTCTATCGACCAGATTATGAAACTCCGCTCAGAAGGTGACTTAAGAAGCCGTATTCACATCGGTATTTTTGACGACTTTGGAGTTCTTATGTCAGAATTAAACCTTTTGATGAATTCTCTTAAAGTTTCTCTTTCTAAATTGAAAACCGAAGTATCTTCTGTAGACAGCGGAGCCGAAGAGCTTCTCAATGTTACAGAAAATTCTTCTGCCGGCATTTCTCAAATTGTAGAAAGTTTTAAGGCAATGAGCAGTGAGTCATCTAACCAGACAAAGCTTTTATCAGATGTAAACGAAGGCGTCAGCAAGCTAAGTTCTGATGCGGTAAAAGTAAGCGAATATACTGAAAGCCAGTCAAAATCTGAAAAAGAAAATGCCCTTTCAATGACAGAAATGGTAGACAACTTCAATTCTATTTCAAGTCTCATCACAAGAGCCCAAAGTCTTTCTACAGAACTTACTGAAGAATCCGGTTCTGGTAGCGCAGAAGTAAAAAAGACACAGCAGATTATCAATGAAATCTCAGACATGTCTAAAAAGATGATTGAAGTAATTCAAGTAATTCAGTCTGTTGCATCCCAGACAAACCTTCTTGCCATGAACGCCGCAATCGAAGCTGCCCACGCCGGTGAAGCAGGAAAAGGATTTAGCGTTGTTGCCGACGAAATCCGTAAACTTTCTGAATCAACACAAAAATCTGCAAAAGACATCAGCGACCTTATTAATCAGATTGTAAAATCCATGGAAAACGGCGCCGACAATATGGAACTTACAAGCCAGGCTTTTACAAAGATTCAGACCGATATTGGAGAACAGAGCCGCGTTGTTCAGGAAATCTCAGCGACAGTATCACAGCAATCTGCAGATGCCAACTCAATTCTTTCAAATACAAATGAAATCGTAAATCAGATCGAAGAAGTAAACTCTCTCGCTTCAAACCAGGCAAGCTACTCAGAAGAAATCAACAGAAATTTGAACGAGATCGTTTCTCTTGCCCGACAAGTAAACGAATCTGTAATTCAATCGGAAAACGTAGTTAGGGAATTCTCAGAATCTTTCTCAACTGTCCGCGAAAAAGCAGAAGCGAACAAGAAATCGGTTTACAACATTACAAGCGAGTTGGACAAGTTTAAACTGTAAACCTAAAATTCCGTACAAATCACAAGAGAATCGTAAGCAGGGAGAACGGAACCGCCGTTTAAGACAATTTGTTTTAGGCGCGGAAAGTTCTCCACTTCTTTTTTTGCGTATTCGATTATTTCATTATGACTATTGTTATGACTCATGTGTGTAAACCAGGAATGTTTTGGTTCAAGCTGCTCGCACACTTGCATTGCCTGCTTAAAACTAAAATGAGTCGAATGTTCTTCTTTTCTTAAACCGTCAATTACAACATGATCCAGAATGCCGGCATTTTCCCGGATTTTTTGAATACTGGAATCAGGCATTTTACTGACATCTGTAAGATAAGCAATCGAGTGGTATTTACCGTCCCTTTCAATTGAAGAAAAAAGCCATCCCGTTACTTCAAGAGTGCCATGCAGCATAGGAATTGGAAGAACTCTGATGTCACCAAACTCTTTTGGCTGTGACTCATCAAGACCTGCGCAATCTTCCAGACGGATTTTTGGCTTTCCACCTCCCAGCTGGGTTTCCTTAAAAACATAATCAAATCTATTTTTTAAATCACGAATTGTCCGGGTGTTAGTATAAAATGGTAGTCCATTTCCTTCTGTTTCTTTTCCTTTGTTTGGATTTGTAAGATGAGAACTGCTTATAGTGTGACTAAAAATGCGTATATCATCCAGACCATGAAGATGATCTGCATGACTATGAGTTAAAAGAACTGCATCAACCGCACAAACGTCGTATTTTAATGCCTGACTTCTAAAATCCGGCCCAATATCCACAAGAAGATGAGGCTCATATCCATCAATTTTATTTGAACTTGTAACATAGGCACTGCATCTAAATCGCTTGTCATGTTCATCTTTAGAAGTACAAACCGAACATTTGCACGCAATACAAGGCACACCATGACTGGTTCCTGTTCCAAGCAAAAGCATTTTCATCATTCTTCCATTATATATTCAGTTTAAAAAATTGTTCAATCTTATTTACAGTATTTATTTTCCCTTGTTTTTTAATATTTTTAGACTTAAAATTATTGTTATAATCACTTATGGAGTTCAAGATATGAGAAGAAAGACCCATTCAAAATATTTTCTCAACTTGACCCTCATTGCCCTTGCGATTGTAGAGTTAAGCTGTTCATCGGAAAGAAAAAAATTAAATAATGACATTCAATCAGATTCTCAAAGCAAAATAACAGCAGATTATTCAAATTCTCAAATTATTCAAAAAAAAGAATTAGACTCGTACAAACCCCGCAAACGGCAATATAATTTATATTTTACATATAAAATCGTTCATGCCTGGTGGGATGCTGTGGCCCTCGGTATAGAAGATGCTGTTAAACAATACGAAGCAAATGGTATAAATATCTATTACGACTATCTTGCCCCGGAAGAAATGTCTGCACAGGATCAGGTTCAGAGAATTACAACAGCAGCCGCAACCAAAAGTTACGATGTAATTGGAGTCGATGTTGCAGATATAAATATTGTTACACCGGCAATTAATAGAATTATTGCAAACGGCCAAAAAGTTATGACCTTTTCAAGTTCTGACTCAGGAAAAGAAAATGGCTGTAACAGAATTGCCTACGTAGGGAACACCCACAACTATCAAGACGGAATGGAACTTGCAGAAGCCCTATGCCAGCACCTTAATTACAAAGGGAACATCGCCATGCTAGTTGGTAACATTGGAGCCCCATGTCATGAAGACAGAGCAAAAGGTGCCAAAAAAGTTTTTGATAAATATGAAAACATAAAACTTGTAGATGTAAAATATGACGAAGACAGCGATGTAAAAGCATACAATTTAACAAAAGAATTTCTCAAAAATTATCCAGAACTGGACGGAATCCTCTGCTGCAACATGAGTAATCCTGTTGGAGCAGGACGTGCAGTTCAAGAAGAAGACAAAGCTGGAAAAATTACCATTGTTGGAATGGATCACGATATTCGGGCAATAAAATATCTTAATGACGGAATTATTTATGCGCTTGCCATTCAAGACTGCTACTCAATCGGTTTTGATACAATTACAACAGCCATAAAAATTGCAGACGGTGTTCAACCAGGAAGTTTATATCCTGAAAAAACAGAAGAAAGTTCCAGTGTTTTTTATCAGAAAGATGCTCCAGGGCTTCTTCGTTCAATTTATGGAATACTTGATTAGGGGGCACCGGAATGAAAACAACTAAAAAAAGAAAAATTCATATTTTTTCTGTTGTTGGCGGAATCCTAAGTTTTATTCTGCTTTTACTGATTGCTTTTAGAACAGCACAGACAACCCGCTCCAGCACAGAAAATGCTATAGACAAACTCAGCCGCTTTTATATAGAAGAATTAGCTAAAGGCCGAGTTTCAATTATCTCTGATGAACTTCATAAAAGAGAAAATTATGTTCATAACGCTCTAAAAACAATTTCTCAAGAGGATTTAAATTCTACACAATCCCTTAGAACATATTTAAAAAGAATAAGAAAACTATTAAATATAGATACTTATGCATTAGTTGACGAAAACGGAGTTGTTTATAGCGGACGAAGCACCTGCTCCGGTAAAACCCGTTATCCATTTTTATCAGAAAAAATAACAGCTCCTGTATATTCAACAGTTTTGAATTATGGAGGAGAAAAACAACTTTACCTTGTAGTACCGATTTCTGGACTATATTTTAATAACGCAAAAATAACCTCGTGTTTTGCAGAATTAAACATTAACCAGATGATGAAGGCTATGACATATTCTAATGAGAATATGGACGTATATTTTAATCTATACTATAAAAACGGAGAAAGCCTCATTAACTCACAATTTGGCAAATTTGAAACAAGTTTGAACATTCTTTCTGTAATAAAAGGAAATAATGAAAAATCAAACGAATGCAACAAAGTCAAAAAGGATTTCCAAGAAGGTAAAGAAGGCTTTGTAGATGTTAATTACAAAAACCAGAATGCTCACATCTATTACATTCCTGTAAAAAACACAGGATGGATACTTACAGTTCTTGTTTATGATACCTCAATCAGAAAAGCCGTTGGCTCAAGTATTTCTTCTATTATGAGCCATACGAGAGCTCATGTAATTGTAACCGTTATCTTTATTTCACTACTTTTTGTAATTCTTATTTTAATTTTACGAAACAATTCACGTATCGCTATCGAGCACGAAAAAACTATAACTCGTGAAACTCAATATGCATATGACAAACTCGACAAAGAAAACAAAGCAATGCAGATTCTTCACTCAGTTTTGCAGTCTGGTCCGTGGACAATCGAGTTTGATGAAAACAACAATATTTCTACCTGCATCTGGTCAGAAACTTTCCGCAAGATGATTGGATTTACAACAGAAGAAAGTTTTCCAAATAAACTAGAATCCTGGTCAGACAGACTTCACAAAGATGATCGGGAAAGAGTTTTAAAAGCATTCAGAAATACTGTAAACGATACAAGCGGAAAAACAATTTACGATGTTGAATACCGACTTTTAACAAATAATAATGAATGGAAATGGTATCATGCTGCCGGTAACATCATACGACGTCCAGACGGTTCTGCACAAACCTTTATCGGGCTGTTTACCGATATTGACGAAATAAAGACAAATGAACAAAAATTGCAGGAACAGATCAGCATTGTAACAGCTATTAGCCAGGATTATTCAACAATTTTAAGAATAGATCTTAATACTCGACTATTAAACATAATCACACAGAAAGGATTTATTCCAAATAAATATAAAAATCTGAAAAATCCAGAAGCATCTTTTGAAGAATTCTTTTCTACATACATAAATGAACGGGTTTACACAGAAGACATAGCCTTTATGAAAGAGGCAACTTCTTTTGACACTGTAATTGATAAACTAAAAGAAAATTATGAATATTCATCAAGTTATCGAGTTATAGAAGACGGTGCAATTCACTTTATTGAATTTAAATTTATAAAACTCAACGAAAACACTTTAATTTTAGGCTTTATAAATATTGATGAAATCGTTCGGGATGCAAAAGAAAAAGAAACCTTAAGAACCCTTTCTGAAACAGACCGAATGACAGGTCTTTTAAACCGTATCAGCGGAGAAACCAAAATCTCTGACAGTCTTAAGCACGGAAAGGGAGGCTTATTTATTCTCCTCGATGTGGACCATTTCAAAACCTTTAACGATAGCTTTGGTCATGAAATTGGCGACCAGGTAATCATCAATGTTGCAAATGCCCTTAAGCGAGCTTTTAGAGAAGAAGACATCGTATTCCGTTTAGGCGGAGATGAATTTTCTGCATATGCCCCAGAAGTTCACACTAAACAAATAGCAAATAAAATAATAGGCCGTTTTATTGAAAACCTTCAAAACATTGTAATTCCAGAGATTGGAGACATGCCTATCACAGCAAGTATCGGAGCTACTGTTATAAATCAGGGCGAATCTGTTAATTTTACAGAAAAATACAAACTCGTTGATAAAGCAGTCTACGAAAGCAAAAAGATCAAAGGATCTTATACAACCTTTGTTTAATATTGAATCGGTGAAGATTGCTAATTCATCAAATCTTCTATATAGACAATACAATCAATTGAATACAAAACAAAAAAATGGTAAAATGTCATCAAATTGGAAATTTCGGAGCGATGAGCTTCGACTTATATAGGAGTTACTAATGACAGTAAACGAAATCAAGAATGCCAAAATCAAGGCATGGATTGAAGAATGTGTTAAGATGTGTGAACCTGACAACGTTGTAGTTGTTGATGGTACAACAGCTGAATACGACCGCTTGATGCAGAAATGTGTTGACGCAGGTCTTGCTACACCTTTAAAGAAGAAAGAAAACTGCTTCCCTTTCCGCTCACTTCCAAGTGACGTTGCTCGTGTAGAAAGCCGCACATTCATTTCTTCTGTAAAAGAAGAAGATGCTGGTCCTACAAACCACTGGATTGATCCAAAAGAACTTAAAGCAACTATGAAAGGTCTTTACACAGGTTGTATGCATGGACGCACAATGTATGTAATTCCTTTCTGTATGGGTCCTCTCGGTTCACCAATCGCTAAATACGGTGTTGAACTTACAGACTCTGAATACGTTGTATTGAACATGGACATCATGACTCGTGCCGGCGAAAAAGTTTGGCAGTACCTTGATGACAACTTCGT
>JAFNQK010000121.1 GCA_017386165.1 Treponema sp. | reverse complement strand
GACTCAAACCGTCACCGATAAAAGAAAAATGCTTTAAAACCAGAGTTACCCCCAGGAGACTTGCACAAATCGCAATCATAACTCCTGCAATCAAGGCATACTGTACAAATGGATAAGAAAAATACATTGTAAGATTTTCAAAAAGAGCCTTCACTGTTATCTCCTGTATCGTTCCAGTTTTAATGTATTGGTAGCATATTTTTCTGCAGCGTCGTTATCGTGGGAAATCATGATGATTGTAAGGCCTTCTTTATTAAGGTTTTGAACAAGTTCATACATTTCTGAACGGATTTTTGAGTCAAAGCCTTTAACAGGTTCATCCAAAAGTAAAACAGAATTTGCGGCACAGAGGGCACGGGCAAGCAAAACCCGTTGCTGCTGACCGCCGGACAATTCCTTAAAACTGGTGTTTTCGTATTCTTCGATTCCCATGCGGACAATGCAGTCATGAGCGCGCTGAATATCCTGTTTTTTATAAAAGGGCAGCAACCCCAGTCGCGACTGGCAGCCCGACAAAACGATTTCTTTTACAGTTGCAGGAAAAGTCTTCTGAATTGATGTCTGCTGAGGAAGATATCCGATTTCTTTTTTGTTAATATCTGAAGAAAAAACGATTTTACCATCGATAGGTTTTATAAAACCAAGAATAGTTTTCATGAGAGTAGATTTTCCGGCACCGTTTTCACCGACAATAAAGAAATAATCCCCTTTTTGAACTTCAAAGTTCAAATGTTCCTGGATTATCTTATTTTCATATCCGATGCATAAATCCTGACATTTTAAAACAGACATAACACTCCTCAAATTTTACATTCAGCAGGTTAGTCATAGTAACCCATTACGAACATAAAATTCAAGTTATCAAGAGAGTAAATCGTTGAGCTGTTCAAGTTCTATATTTTCGATGCAAACTTCTATCTCTGGGATTTTTGATTCCAGCTCTGGAGGGAGAACAAGCTTCTTGAGTTCCGCATAAGATTCTTCTACCTGAGAAAGGTCAAACATCTGGCAGGCTTGTCTTATCTTATTTACGAGAAATGCTATCTGATCAGAAGAGGCTGTTTGTTTAGTCTCTGCTTCAGTCTTGCCATATTCAATCACCGGCTCCAGAACCTTCTGATAAGAACGGTAGAAATTGAGCATCATCTCTGTTTTTACACCGAGTTCTGCTTCCAGTTTAGACAATTCCTGCTGTGCTTTCTGGATTTTATTTCCTTCATTTTCAAGGTACTCCGCCATTTTAGAAAGCCGCTCTGCACCGATAATTCTGGAAGAACTCTTGAGGGCGTGCACTTGAATCGTGTAATTCTTAAAATCCCTGGATTTGAGATATTCTTCTATTTGAGAAGCCTTCTGTTCAATAGAAGAACCAAAGGTCTTTGCCACCGTAAGCCAGTTTTCAAATCCCCCGGCCTTCTCCACCGCCTGAGAAAAATTAATTCTATCCTGAGGAAGCACTGGAAAATCTTGAGGAATCTGTTCACCCCCCGGTTCCGACTGACTCTGAGACGACTCTTCTTCTGTCGAATCAACAGGTACAATCAGATCTTTCTTTAACCAGCGCTCAAGGCAGGCACAAAAATCTTTTCCCTGAACAGGCTTTGCAATAAAGTCGTTAAATCCTTTTTTAAGGAACATCTCTCTGGCACCGTTTACCGCATTGGCGCTTAAAGCGACTACAATACTCTTTTTAGAATCCGGGATTTTTTCTTCTGAAGCACGAATCTTTTCCAGGGTCTCGATACCGTCCATTCCCGGCATCTGGTGATCCATAAAAATAATGTCAAAAGACTGTTCCTTTAATAAATCCAGAGACTCGTAACCGCTCAAGGCCTTAAAACACTGAACTTTGAACTTTTTTAAAAGTCCCTCTGCAACCTGAAGATTAACCTCGTTGTCATCAACAATCAAAACCCGGGCCTGTGGTGCCGTAAAATCAAGAGTCGCTTTTTTTTCTACAAAAAGAAAAGCAAATTCACTTCTATTGATTAAAGAAAGAGGAATCGACTTTAATTCAGGCTTGTCCTCCACCGGCAGAGCCTTATCAAACAGCGGTTTATACACACCTGAGCAGCAAGAAGAACCCACCCGTTCCTGAGGCAGAGTAAAATAAAAGCAGGAACCTTTTCCGTATTCAGACTTAACGCCGATATTACCACCCATAAGGCGCACAAGATTCTGACTGATTGAAAGTCCAAGCCCCGTACCGCCCTTGGAACGGTTCATCTGCATATCAACCTGCTCAAAAGCCCCAAAAAGCTTTTTGAGATCTTCTGGACGGATTCCCACACCGGTATCAATGACGCTTATCATGAGACCTTCTTTTTCTTGAATATCAGAAAGATTTTCTACACGTATTTTAATAGAACCTTTTTCTGTGAACTTGGCCGCATTACCTGCAATATTAATCAGAACCTGACGGATACGCATGTCATCGCCGTTATAAAGGTTGCTGAGTTCAGGATTAATTTCAAGAATCAGTTCCACATCTTTTCCCTGCAAACGCACCTGAACTACATTCATAACGTCGTTCATAAGCTTTACAAGGTCATAATTTACAGGAACAATCTCCATCTTGCCTGACTCAATTTTAGAAAAATCGAGAATGTCGTTTATAATTCCAACAAGATTGATTCCCGAAGTTCTAATCTGTCTGAGAATATTTTTCTGGCTGTCAGTTACATCAAAATCCAGGGCAAGTTCACTCATTCCCACGATGGCGTTCATCGGAGTTCTGATTTCGTGACTCATATTAGCAAGAAACATGGACTTTTTGTTTTCTCGCTCAATTGTTTCTATTAAATAACGCTCCTTGATGTACGCTACTGCCGTAGACAGCGGGCACCACGCAGCGGATGATCTCGCCGTTGTTGGACGGGGTCAGGCCGACGTTGGCATCCAGGATGGCTTTCTCGATCTTGGAAATCATGTTGCGCTCCCACGGCTGGATGGCGATGGTCTTCGCATCCGGGGTCGTGATGGACGCGACCTGGTTCAGGGGCGTCGCCGTCCCGTAATAATCCACCGTCACACCGTTGAAGATGGCCGGGGTAGCCTTGCCTACGCGGTAGTTCTTGAGGTCTTCCTCCAGGAAGTCCACCGCATCCTGCATCTTGAGGCCGGCGGCCTCCACAATTTC
>JAFNQK010000120.1 GCA_017386165.1 Treponema sp. | reverse complement strand
TTCGATCGAAGCGTTCATAGAAAGAAGGTCTGTCTGTTTTGCAAAGTCATCAAGGGTTGTAACAACGCCAAGAATTTCGTTACTTGACTGCTGAACTTCGAGCATTACTTCCATGAGTTTTTTCATGTCGGCACTACCCGCACCAGTCAGGCTCGAAAGGCTGGATGTAAAGTTTGCAGCAGTTTTGATACCTTCACCAACAGACTGCATACCGTCAATTACATCTTTGGTTCCCTGGGCTGTTTTATTAATCATCTGAACATTTTCGTCAAACTCTTTACTCATTGCTACAAGGAAAGAAGTAAGGTTTTCTACAGTCTTGGCAGTTTCTTCACGAATCTGTGTCTGAACCTTGATTGCCTCATTAATTTCATCAACCTTGCTCTTAGAGTTTTCTGCAGCTGTTGCAACAGATGTAACTGAGTCGTTCAAATCTGAAGCGATACTTACTGAATCATCAGCCATATCTTTTGCCTTGGAGAAAACATTTTCAAGGCGTTCCTTCTGTTCATTTGATTCTTTTGCAAGAACCTTTACCTGTCTGTTAGCAACATTTGAACGCTGGAATACAGTGATAAAAAGCGCAAGTTCAATCAAGAAGAATGCAATTCCCTGGAGCCATACAACAGGAGTTACCCCCATTGCCTGATAAACAACATCGTGCATTGCAAGAACGCTGGCAATCGAAAGTGCTACTACAATCTGCTTTGCACCAAACAGTTTGCTCTTTAATCCCTTGATACCGATTCTAAATCCGTAAACAACACAAACAACTACAGTCAAAAGGCTAGCAAGGAACAGGTTTCCGATAACTTCGTCATTACCCATGTTGAAAAGGAATATTGCGGTGGAAATAACATCGTAAATTACAACCCCGATTGTTACCTGTTTTGTCCTTGATCGCTTAAAGAAAGTATTAAAGAACAAAAGCATAAAGTTCATGGCAATCGGCAAACAAGAACGAGTCAAAGCTCGGTTAAAGTTATAAGGAAGAAGAAGCGTGTCCGCACCCAAATCGTAGAAGTAAACAGAAATGAAGAACAAACCAAGAGCAAAAAACAAGAATTCTAGGTTTTCTTTGTTATAAAGGAATTCTGCAATTGCATAGAAACAGAAGAACAGACACAGGAAGCAGATTACAAGGAACATCTTCTGGTCAAAGATGTGGGATACATTATTGATAAAATATGCTTTCTCTGTGTTATCGATTGCAAAGTTGAGCCCTTCGACATAAGTTCCGGCACAATAGATTCTTATGGCAATTGTAACTTTGTTGTCCTGTATACAGTTTTCAGGAATCAAAAAGTCCACCTGCATTTCTGTACGAATGTTGGTGTTAGGAGGGAAAGAACCTCGGTAGCCGATCAAAGTTCCGTTGGCATAAATTGCGGCTGCACTGTTACTCTTGGTATAGTTCAACCATACTTCGCCACCCTGCATTTCTCTTGGGATTTCAATTGTCTTTCTAACCCAAAAATAATGATGATCATCCGGTATATGGAAAATTCTCATTGTCTTTTGAGTTGACCACATTGAATCATCATAATCGGCATTCTTAAAATCTTCATTATCATCAAAAATGTACTTCCAGTCCTGTGCAACAGAAACTCTCTGTTTTGTACTTTTTCCACAAGAGCTTAAAAGCACAGTAAGCATGAGGAGAATTATACACAATGATGATTTTAGGAATGTTCTTTTCATAAAAAAACCTCTCTATTCTTGAAAGCTCACAAATGAGCCTTCTATAGCTTTACTTCTATAAGTGAGAGCATCTGCCCTCTTGTATAAGTCATCAAAAGTTTCCGGTTGAGTTCCGTCATAGAAAACAGCACCGACACTTACATAAACTTTCTTAGAATCCATTTCAGGTATATATATGTTGTTAAGACAATTAAAGAATCTGTCAATTACTAGAGATGCCTCTGCTTCTGTTGTAACACCAACTGCATAAGCTGCAAATTCATCACCACCAAGCCTCATAACAACATCACGGTCACGGAAAGAAGTTCTTAAGCAATCCGAAATGGCACAGATTACTTTATCCCCCACGGCGTGACCATAGGTATCATTAATCGATTTAAATTTATCTGTATCAAGAAGAATGAACATACCGGCTTTTTGCATTGCCAGAAGGTTCTCGATTTTCTTTTCTCCTGCACCACGGTTTAAAAGTCCAGAAAGCTGATCAGTTTCTGACAATTCAATAAGAGTCTTTTCTCTTACACGATGTTTTTCTTCATAGTAAGTTTTGATACCAATCCAAAGCATTACAGTGAATAAAATTACTACCATTAAAGAAGTAACGATAAAAAAGATAGAATGTTCTCTCAAAATCATTACAAAAGAAATTTCAGTATCGTTACCATCAAGCCAGACACTTTCAAGTTTTTCAAGAACATCTTCACTCTTAAGAGAATCGATACAAGCGTTTACATTTTCCAGTAATCCATGACTGGTCTTAGAAACACCAATGCAGAAATAAGTCGGCATAAGTTCATAGACATTTGAAAATTCTTTTATTCTATGAGAACGCAAATAATACTCTGCAACAGTCCTTAAACCAATTGCATAATCAATCTGTCCGGAACTGAGAGCATCAAAAAGTTCCTGGAAGTTTTCATAGAAAATATTGTTTGAATTAAAGGGAGAAATATCTATCTTTGAATCAACAATTGTACGTCCGATTCGCTTGTCTCTCAAATCATACAAACCATTAATTCGTTCTTTTCCATATATTACGTAATAATCCTTACAAATTGAATCAGACTTGTAATATGGAAAGTTTTCGATTTCAAAATCTTTTTCTACACCAAAAATTAAATCTGCTCTCTTATTTGCTACAAAATCAAGATAATTTTCCCAATTTTTTTCTGAATGAATATGAATATTTTTGTGAAGTCTTTCTCCAATCAGATTTGCAAGTTCGACATTGAAACCCTGGCTGTCAAGTTCTCCATTACCATATGAATAAGGACACCAGCCATCCTGAACAAGTACAATAATTGTTTCATCAAAAACAGGTTTTTCTTTAATTACACTTGGAGTCTTGAATAAACCTGTCTTGGCACAAACAAATGCAAACTGAATAAATAAAATTGCAAAAACAAAAGTTCCGAGAGAGAGGCCTAAAGTAAACGGATTTGTACTGTGTTTCTTTTTATCAGAATCCTTCATGACTTTTACATAATTAGACTGAAAAATTATGAAACAAATTACAGCACCAAAGAAAACAAAAATGATAAAGTCAAAAGTAATTACCCATGCCATTACACGATTGCGGCTCTGATATACTTCTCTTTTTGGAGCTGTAATCGAGAACAGCATATCATTTGAAAGGTGGTGACTAATTTCAACAAAATTTTTTGGAGGAACATATTCGTTTCCAAACTCAAGCGTCGGATGATGAATGACAAAACCGTTTTTACCTTCGATATAGGCAAAGCCTGTTTTATAAATCTTCATCTGAGTTATAATTGAATTAGCGTGATCGTAATCCACATCCATTCCGACTACACCCACAAGTTTCTGATTTTTGTAGAGAGGAATAACATAGCTGGACATGTATGTATTTATGTTTAAATTTCGATAAGGGTCGGTCCAGACTGCATTTCCAGACTTAACAGGAATTGTCCACCAGCCTACATGTTCAATATCTTCTGGATCATAAAGGGATATATCAGTCGGTGGAAGGGAAATAATTTTTCCACCCTCTTCTTTTGTCAAAAATAGTCCTGAAGTTGAACTTGAAAAATCAGGATTGTAGCGAACATAAACTGCAATTGCATCTTTCTGATGATGAAGTGAAGTTGTTAAAATTCCAAGTTGTGATGATTCAAGTCTTTTTACAAAGGCAGGATTTCTTAATTGATTTACATCATCGATTGACGAAAGAATTCCAGAAGCAAGAAGCTCCACATTCTGCTCGATGGATTCGTAAAATCTGTTTACAGAAAAAACTTTCTGTTCAGCCAAATAATTAAACTTTTGTTCAGATTCTTTTGATAAAAATTTATTTAAAATAAAAAAATTTACAATCCCGATGAGAATCGTAAAAATAAAAAGATATAATACTGTTTTAATAATATGTTTGGTTGAACTTAATTTCATAAATATAATTATAACTTTAAATGATGAAATTCACAATAAAAAATATAAATCTTTGTAATTTTTAAAATATAAAAAATTAAGTCTCCCCTACCCTTTTGAACAGCAATCAAAAGACCTCGCCAGACGCTCAAAATGGCCGTTTTTATGCGATGTTTTGACTTTTTTGATAAATTACACTATCTTACTAACAGACCCCCTGTTTTTTTGAAGATTTAAATTTTATAATACATTCGTAATACATTTGTATTACAAACTGAAAATAACAAATAACAGGATTTCCAAACTATATTATATATATAATATATTTATAATACTTTTATAATAATAATATATCGTTATTATATTTTATATAAAGTATATCTGTATTATTTTTTATATTAGTATTATATTCCTTTTGTATTA
>JAFNQK010000119.1 GCA_017386165.1 Treponema sp. | reverse complement strand
TTAATACCCCGCCCCTCATCTTGAAACTGCGTTGCTAATAGGGGCGAAACAAGGGGTATTAAATCCGACTGCAATACCTTATGAGAACACCATACCGTGCCACAAGGTGGCGTATTGCTCTGCGGCGGGGTTGGTGATTTCGCAAACGTAAAACAAGAAATTCTTGAACTTCTCAAAGACATAGCCAATCTCGACATGTTTTTTGTCAGGCTGCAGACTGTAACCGGAACAACTTTATACAGGAACGAATCTGTAATAATTTTTGATGAAATCCAACGGCAGCCTCTGGTTCGGCAGGCAATCAAATATCTTGTGGCAGACGGACGCTACCGCTACATAGAAACAGGCTCCCTTATAAGCATAAAGAAAAACGTGCAGGATATTGTAATCCCGTCGGAAGAGTACTTTATTCAAGTCTATCCCATGGACTATGAAGAATTCATGCTTGCAAGCGGCAATGACACCTACAATGTTTTGCGTGAATTATACAAAACAGGAAAACCCGTCGGAGAACAGGCAAACAGAAAACTGATGCGCGATTTCAGGATTTACATGGCGGTCGGCGGTATGCCTCAGGCTGTGGATGCATACATAAAAGGAAAAAACTTTGAGCAGATAGACAAAGTAAAACGCAGCATATTGAAGCTTTACGAAGAAGATTTCTACAAAATCGACAAATCGGGACGGCTTTCAAAAATGTTCAACTCAATTCCGACACAATTAAGCCTGAACAAAAAACGCTACGTGATTTCAAATGCAACAGGAAAGCGTACGACGGCAAAAGACAGGGAGATTTTTTCAGAACTTATAGATTCAAAAACAGTTTTGATCAGCTACAACACTACCGACCCAAGCATTTCTCTTTCCGCTACGGCAGATGAAGAATCCTACAAAATGTATCTGTCGGATACGGGACTTTTTACAACACTGCTTTTTAACTCCGCGGATAAACTGAACACAAAGATTTATGCAAAGCTTTTGAGCGACAAGCTAGATGCGAACCTTGGCTACCTTTATGAAAATGCAGCCACCCAAATGATAAGCGCAAGCGGCAACAAGCTTTTTTATCACACATGGAAAAAAGCCGACAAAACGCACGATTATGAAATTGATTTTCTGCTTGCCTCAAACGCCAAGCTCGTTCCAATGGAAATAAAATCTTCCGCCGTGAACACGCACAAATCAATAAGCGAATTTGCCGCCAAATTTTCAAAAAAAGTGTACAGGCAATATTTATTTTCTCAAAAAGACGTAGACAACAAAGAGCAGCTTTTGTACAAACCGATATACATGCTGCCCTTCGTGCTGGAGGAGCTGTAAAATCCAGTCGAGAACCAGATCCTTATATGGATTAGGGAACCGCCGATTAATACACAAGGCATTCAGATGTTCCCTAATTTTTTTCAACGGATTTAGTTACACGTATTTTTTTACAAGCGATATAATCTCATTCCTAATCTTTTCGCGCTCATTATTTGTAGAAGAAAAAAGAATCTCGGGCCTAATGTTGAGAGCCGCACAAAGTTTTATCAGCGTATACAAATTCGGAATATTCCTGCCGGATTCAATGCAGTTCACCTGATTCTGAGAAAGCCCCGCAGCAAAAGACAGCTCCATCTGCGACATATTCGCCTTCTGCCTCTCCTCTTTCAGCCTGCCCAACACAAAATCCAACTGTTCCTGATATTCCTTTTCCACCATAATCTTTATGATATGCACGAAATAGCATTGACAAACAACATGGAAAAACATTATATAATATAATGGTATTCCATTAAAAAAGTTAATGGAAAAACAAACTATTATAAAAATCATAGGAGGATTTTTATGAAACACATTTCCAAAATTGCAGCAGTATTTGCAGCTGTAATTTTCGCCATGGCATTTGCAGGATGCGCCGCCCCGGATGCGCTGTCGGACAGCACTTATGAGTATTCGTCTTCCGGGCAGACGTATACATTCAACTTTGAAAGAGGAGGAAGATTCAAACTAATCCAGGCGGGATACGGTAATGCCGTTACCATTTCAGGAAATTATTCCGTGGCGGGAAGTGAGGCCACCCTTAAACAAGACTATAATGCTACATATTATAATTTAAGTACGACCGACGGCTGGGAAACATTTAAGTGGAACAACCTTACATTCAGACGCAAATAGCGGTATATCTTTTCAACGTTCAGCACCCACCCGACAATCTCAAAAGACAGATTTCGGGTGGACAAAATATTGATGACCGGGTAAATTATCTCAGTGCATTGAGCAAATCTAATCAGTAAAAATGCAAGAACGAAAGAACGCTGAAAGGAATTAGATAAGCATGATTTATTTGATAACAGGGGCATCCCATACAGGTAAAACTCTTTTGGCGCAGAAGATGCTCGAAAAGCTCAAGATTCCATATCTTTCCATTGACCACCTGAAAATGGGATTGATCCGCAGCTCTTATACAAGCCTGACTCCCGCGGATGATGACAAGCTGACAGATTATTTGTGGCCGGTCGTAAGGGAGATTGTCAAAACCGCAATCGAAAACAGGCAGAACCTCATTGTGGAAGGCTGCTACATTCCGTTTGGCTGGCGAAATGATTTTGAAGAGCCATATACCTCGCAAATCAAATTCGTGTGCCTTGCAATGGCAGACAGCTATATCGATGCGCATTTCGATAAAATAAAAAATCACGCTGATGATATTGAAGCCCGACTTGACGACTCCGCACTTTCTAAAGATTGGGCAAAAAAAGAAAACCAGGCTGCCGTAAGCGGGTTTAAAAATGCAGGCGAAAAAATCCTTTTGATTGAGCGCGATTGTGATTATTCCGCGTTTCTGGATGGCATTTTGCAATCGCTCCATGAAAAATAAAAATTTAC
>JAFNQK010000118.1 GCA_017386165.1 Treponema sp. | reverse complement strand
GCGCATTTATGGTTGCACTCATCACAATAAGGAACAAATCCTCCCGCACTTCCATGGCTTCTTTTAAAAAGGCAAGTGCCAGATCCAGATTTATCCCGCGCTCATGAAACTCGTCCAGAACAACAACGCTTACATCCTCCAGAAGGGAATCTTCCTGCAATTTTCTAATCAGTACAGACTCAGTCATAATAAGCAGCCGAGTCTTAAAGGAGCTCTTGCTCTCCAGGTGAATTTTATATCCGACAGTCCCGCCGCATTCTTCTTCCAAGAGAGAACTGATTCTGTTTGCACCACCAAGAACCGCAATTCGGCGGGGCTCCGTCATCAAAATCTTGCCCTCAAAATGCTTAAGCAATCCCAAAGGAAGAACAGTAGATTTTCCCGCCCCAGTTTCTGCCGTCAAAACAAGACTTCGGCACTTGCTGTTTTTGAGAGAATCGCAAATTTTATCTAAATATTCTGTAATCGGAAAGCTTTCTATACTTTTGGGGTAGTCCATTTATCTTCTCGTTTTGTTTGTAAATTCCAACTTTTGCCATTATAATTTTTATCATACTGATAGTGAGACTGTGTCACCAACAGGAGGAAACCATGGCAAAAAAGACCTTTATTCATCCGGCACCAAAATATATTATAACATTACTTCACTGGTGGGAATTCTGTTTTGCCTTTCTTATTGGTGGAATTGAAATTTATTTCAGCAAGAACGTTTTCTCTTCTTTCTCTGACCTCTTTAAATTAATGGCAATGCCTCCTCACATTTTTTACATCGTTCTCAATCTTCTTTTAATCTTTTTTGTAGACCGCAATCTTTCTCAAACTTTAATGAACTACGACGGTTCAGAAGCATCCTACAAAAAATGCGTAAAAGCCTATCAGGCTCACTGTACCTTTAACCTGTGGTCTCCTTATTTTATGGGCGCTGGATACGTTTTCTGTATGTATCTTTCAGGAATGATGGCACACATCAAGTTTGGCTTTTTTGAACTTTTGTACATAGCAATTTTTTCTTCATGTCTTGTACCTACTTTCTTTTATAATTTATGGCAAAACAGTTATGACAGATGGCTTTCATTCTTCCCTATGAAAGAAGAAAAACCTCAAATCAAAATCAGCAAACGCCTTATGTCCACAACTTTCCTTTCCATAATTGGTATCGGTGCAAGCGTTATGAGTGCCATCTGCTCTACAATGTACAGATACAAACAGGATCCAACAATTCCGTTTACCGCAACCTTCTTTAGAACTTGGATTCCAATTTTTTTCGTTGGAATAAACTTTTCTATCGTAAACATGTGGCTTGTAATTCATAGCATTTCCACAAAAATCCGCAGTTTAAGCGCCCTCACCAAAGAAATTTCAAAAGGAAACTTTTCCGGTGCCCAAGAACCAATCCAGAGCCGCGATGAATTTGGTATCCTTGTTACAAACATCAACTTCTTCTTTGAAAGCATGAAAAAGCTCTTGCAAGGGGTAAATTCCAATGTTTCTTCTTCTGTAGAAATGAACACAGAACTTAACTCCAACATGGATGCAAGCAACCAGAATATCAAAACAATTATTAACAGCATCAATACAATCCAGAGCGATATTAACAATCAGGACGGAATTATTTCCAACACAATTAATGTTTCTAATGAAATTATTCAGAATATCCAGACTCTTAATGCCCAAGTTGACGACCAGAGTTCTTGTGTAGAAGAAAGTGCCGCAGCCGTACGAGAAATGATTGCCAACATCCAGAGCGTTACCAACATTTTGGAAAAAAATCAGGTTCAGGCTCAAAATCTCGATAAAGCCAGTACAG
Organism: Treponema sp.; assembly: GCA_017386165.1. GTDB lineage: Bacteria > Spirochaetota > Spirochaetia > Treponematales > Treponemataceae > Treponema_D. The sequence goes on along the minus strand of JAFNQK010000118.1, from coordinate 1,176 downwards.
AAGGTCTCAATAAAGTAAATCAGGCCGCAAAACTTTCAGAACAGATTCTCGAAGAAAGTGCCGGCCTCATGGAAGCTTCTAACATTATCCAGAACCTTGCAGAACAGACCAACCTTTTAGCTATGAATGCCTCTATCGAAGCCGCTCATGCCGGTAAAGCAGGACAGGGATTTAAAGTTGTTGCCAGCGAAATCCGAAAACTTGCTGAGCAGTCAAATGTACAGGGTAAAAATATTGGAGAAAGCCTTGATCACCTCAAAGAAGCCATTTACGGCGTTACCGAAAGTAACAAGCAGGTGCAGAAGCAGTTCAATGTAATTTTTGAATTATCTCAAAGTGTAAATCAGCAGGAAACCGTCGTACTCAATGCCATGCAGGAACAATCCGTAGGTTCTAACCAAATCATGGAAGCAATGCATCAGATCGACAGTGCGACCCAGCTTGTAAAAGACAGCTCTGTCAAAATGCGCCAAGGCGGCTCTTTAGTTCAGGAACACATGAACAAACTCTCAACAACTTCTAAAAATATCACCAGCGCTATGAATCAGATTAGCCAGGAAACCAGCGACATCGTAGACGCCATCAAAAACGTAAATACTTCATCCCAAAAGTCCAACGATATGCTCAACACCCTGCAGGATGAAGTATCTAAATACACACTTTAATGGAAACAGGCTTAATTTCGAGTTTATTACAGGTTGCATTAAAATTGTCTCCCAGTCGCATTTCGGTGAGTTAAAATCGTGTGCTAGCACACTACATGCTGTTTGTGGATAAGGAACTTATAATAAGTCGCTAGCGCTCCTTCCACAAACAGAATGTTTTTAATCACCGCCCTGCTCCTTCGCGCCAATTTTAATTTAATCTACAAGAACTCGACATACACCCTTACACCCTATAGTGTATTCTCCGCTGCTTCCAGTGTGTTAAACATAAGCATTGCGATAGTCATAGGACCTACTCCACCTGGAACAGGAGTAATAGCGCTTGCTGTTTCGAGCAAATCATTGTAATCACAGTCACCAATTAATCTGAATCCGCTCTTCTTAGTGCTGTCAGGAATGCGATTTACGCCAACATCGATAACTACGGCACCCGGCTTTACCATGTCCTTTGTAACTGTATGAGGATGACCACTGGCTGCGATCAAGATATCTGCCTGGCGAGTGATTTCTG
>JAFNQK010000011.1 GCA_017386165.1 Treponema sp. | reverse complement strand
GCTGACTCCCGGAACCTTTGCTTTGATTTTATTTACAAGCTCAAGATAATGCTCGCGAGTATAGTTTCGGTTCATTTTTTTGAGAACCGCAGTCGAACCATGCTGAACCGGGAGATGTATGTGACGGCAGATTACTTCTTCTTTTGCGATTACATCGATTACATCGTCTGTAAAATCCTTTGGATGGCTTGAACTAAAGCGTACCCAACCGATTTTGCTGTTTGTCTTTTTAAGATGAAGGGCAATTATCTGTAAAAGGTCTGCAAAGTTTAAAAAGTTTTCGCCCCTACGACCTTCATAACGCATCTGTTCAATAATTTCCCGTTCTTCTGGATTTTCAGGAAGCTCTCCACGATATGAATTAACATTCTGCCCAAGGAGAGTTACATCCTTTACCCCGTAGCGGTCCAGCATATCAAGTTCTTTTAGAATATCCATCACCGGGCGGCTGATTTCTCGGCCACGAACATAAGGAACGATACAATATGTACAGAAGTTATTGCAGCCGTGCATAATCGGAACAAAGGCTTCAAAATGACCTTTTTCATAACTAATCGGCGCAAAGCGGTATTTTTCTGTATTATCGAGAGGAACTGCTTCTCGATTTTCTTCTACAGCAGTAATGATGTCACCAAAATGATGCTTGGCAAAAGTGCCGACTACATAATCGATACAAGGCCAGTCCTTTTTTACGCTTTCCAAAAGACGCTCTGCCATACAGCCCATAAAAACAATTGTAAGAGGTTTTGGACCGTCCTTTACAAATTCAACGGCCTCTTCCATAAACTTGGCTTTGGCATCAGGGCGACACTCTCTGACTTTTTTAAGACCTGTAAACCAGCCCAAACGTCCATAGATTCGGTCTTCTGCAGATTTACGAACAGAACAAGTATTTATTACAACTAAATCTGCCACCTGGGCACTGGCTGCTTCTGTCCAGCCACGAGAAATAAACAGCTGCTCCACCGCAGCGCTTTCTGCAATATTCATCTCGCAGCCGTATGTTTCAAAAAAGTAAGTCATATTCTTCTATTATAAAAGAATGGAATAGTTAGGGCAACGGTCTGAAGGGGCCTTAAAAGACACTTGAAGCCCCCTTAAATGGCACTTCAATAATACTTCTTCGCCGTAAACTCAAGTTCAAACTTGCCGTCATGCAAGGTGCATAGATTTATTCCGCAGTTAGGGATTTTTGTTTCTGCAAAACGGCTTATGTCCCAGTCCAACATGACTTTTAACAAGCCCCGGACTACGCCGCCATGACAGACAATCAAGACATTTTGATTTGAATTTTCTTTTTCCAGAGGAATCAAAACTTCATTCAAAAACGAAGAAAGGCGTCCAAAAAACTCGTCGTAAGATTCGGCACCGAGCTCGGCTACAAAATTTTCCGGATCCAAAAACCAGTTCCTTAGATTTACAAACTTGGGGTTTACCTTTAATTCGTCAAAAGTAACGCCCTCCGCCTGGCCAAAACAGTATTCCCGGATTCTTTTATCAACAATTACAGGCGCCTTGCTGTATTCGTTCATGTATTCCGCAGTTTTGAGGGCCCTCACCAAAGGACTAGAATAAATTACATCAAATTTAATGCCATCCTTTTCCATGTTGGCAGCAGTGACTTTTGCAAGCTCCTCCCCGTTTTTATTTAGAGGAATATCCGTAGTTCCCTGAAGGCGCTTAATTGTATTCCAGTCTGTTTCGCCGTGACGCATAAAATAAACGTTCATCTTAGTCCTGTCCGTTAAATTCTGTATAGGCGTAGGCATTATGAAAATGGATTGATTCTTCGTTTTCGCATTCAACGCTGAACCACTTAAAGCCCATTTCTTTTAAGGCAAGATATACTTCTCGCACAACATCTTCTACAAAGCGGGGATTTTCGTAGGCATGTTCTGTGACAAACTTTTCGTCCTGTCTCTTTAGAACAGAGTACAATGGACTGGAAGCACTTTCTTCAATTTTTGTGATTACATCTTCAATCCAGAAAAAGTCTGTATACAAAAGCTTTACGCGAACAGTTCCACGCTGATTGTGAGCCCCGTACTCACTTATTGCCTTGGAGCAGGGACAGAGAGTTGTAATAGGAACTTCGATATTCACAAAGAATTTGCGCTCATCACCGTCCGCTTTTTCTCCCGAAAGAGACCCCACCTGCCCCTCATAGGAGCATTTGTATTCCATTATGCCCTGAGCCTGACTTACAGGAGCGTTTTTTTCTATAAAATATGGAAAAACAATCTTGCCGTAGGACTGTTCAGCATTGAGAACAGTTTTAATTTCTTCAAGCATATCAAAAAAATGCTGCATGCTTATGTCGCGGTGATACTTGTGAAAAACCTGAATAAAGCGGCTCATGTGAGTGCCCTTAAAATTGTGCGGAAGGTTAACATACAAATCCACATTTGCCGTTGTATGCTGCTGCTTTTTATTCTTATCTAAAACCGTAACCGGATATTTTACCCCTCGTACACCAACTTTTTGCAAAGGAACTTCTCTTGTATCTTCTTCATTCTGTATATCACGCATAGCTTATCTTACCTTAAATCCTATTCTTCTGCCACCCGATAATCCCAATTATGTTTTGGGTAACGGCCTTTCATTTCTTTGCAGATTTCAATCCAGGAACCCGACCAGAACCCCTGTAAATCCGTTGTTATCTGAAGCGGTCGGCTTGCAGGACTTAAAAGTTTTAATAGAACAGGGAAACCGCAAATCTTTGGAGTTGTAAAGCACCCAAAAATCCGCTGAATTATTACCTCTATCTCAGGTCGAACGGTTAAACCCTCTTCTGTACGGGCGGTGCGAACATAATTAACTTTTACTTTGCGCCCGTTTTCCAGAATCAGCATCTCAGGAACATTTTTATCGATTGCAGCGCCGTCTAAATACCAATAAAGCGCATCGTATACGGTTTCTTCTGTGAGTTTTGTAAGCCCCGACATAAAAGGACTCAGCCAGACCTCCGCATTTGCTGCAATTTCTTCTATATTAAAAGCTTTTTTTTGAGTACAGGCGTAAAACTCTGCACGGAGCAAAAGCACTTGAGTTTTTTCGTTCAAGGGGAGCGTTTTTATTCCCTGAGTTTGAATCAGATTAACCCAGGCTCTGGCAAAATCCTCCGGTGCAGGAACAAGTTTTTTTTGCTCCAGGACAATTTCTCCAAAGCACTTTTTTTGAAAGCGAACAAGCCTGCCATTTTCAAAAGTACATTCATCCCGGAGCTCCGATTTTTCTTGCAGCCAGGCTTCAAACTCATTTCCCTCTAAGGTCTCAAAATTGAATATGGTGCTCTTTTTTTCGCCAATACTTACTTCTGGAGCGCAAATCCACTCTGGACTAGTCTTGCAGGAAGAATGAAGAAAGGCTTTTCGTCCCATGGCAAACTGATACTCGGCGCCAGAAGGATCTCCTCCACCGAGAGAGCCCCCATCACTCACCTTATGAGCGACGCGATCAGCAAAACCGTACAAAACAGGGATCTTTACCCGGGCAACAGAGGCACTTTCACCACCACCGGCACTTTCCCCCGCAATCGAGGCCCCCTCTCCTGCACCAGCAGCACCACCGCCAATGCCATCTCCCCTCAAAGTCCTATCTCCAACCCAAAGCCCCTTCACCCCCAAGAGCCTCTTTTCCAAATCCTCCAAGAACCGCTTTTGCATCTCAGGCGCACTTTTTGCATATTGAGAATAGC
>JAFNQK010000117.1 GCA_017386165.1 Treponema sp. | reverse complement strand
AGAGTGGCATCTTCTTCCATCCTTGAGGCTATTACAAGAGTTTTTCCTCCAGGAGCTGCACACATATCAAGAAAACGTTTGCCATTTTCTACCGGAAGCTGAAGTGCCGCAAAAACGCTGGCAGGATCCAGAAAGTAAGATTCTTTTTCCTGGACTTTTAATTCTGCATAGACAGATTCGCCTAAAAGAGCTGTTTTTAACAGAGACCATCTGTCCCCATATATTTCAGAATAATAAGAATCAAAACCAAGAGAGCCTTTCTTACTATCTATATCAGATTTCTTTTTTTTACCCATAAAATCCCTATTTATTGTAAAAATATTCCATATATAATTCGACGTTCTTTTTCTTAGCCTGATTAAAACTTTCAAGACGATTTTCTAAAGAATCAAAATTCAAAACAGGAACAAGTTCATATTCGTAATCAGTTTCAGTTTCCTTTTTCTGGTATTCTAGATAGCCGGCTTTTATTTTATAAGAAAGAATTTTCTTAACTGATTCATCGATTTTTTGACTAAATGTTTCATCTTCAGATGCTTTTTCAATTAAAACCTTTGCGGCCTTACCAAAACGCTTTTCAGAAATCATTATGCAATTAATTCCAGAATCAATAGCCATGACGCATGCCTTTTCCGGTGGATATCCGTTATCCTGCAAAGCCCCCATAAAAATGTCATCACTAAAAATGATTCCTTCATATTTTTCTGTATTTCGGATTCTATCTGTAATCCAGGAATAAGAAAGGCAGGCTGGAACTTGAGAGTCAAGACAAACTGTGCGGGCATGACTCATTAAAACGGCACAGCTCATTTTCATCAAAGAACAGAAAGGCTCTAAAAGGTCATTCATCTTTTCCAGGGATAAATCAATTTCAGGAAGCCCCGTATGAGGATCTGTATTTGAATTTCCTGGAAAATGCTTTAAGACAGTGCAGATGCCGTTATTTTCATAGGCAGTGACACAGGCCTTGCCGTAAGAGATAACCTGCTCTTTAGAGCCAAAGCTTCTTTCGTTAAGAAATTCCTTATTATAATCGGTACATACTTCAACAACAGGAGCAAGATTCATGTCAAATCCAAGAGCCTTCATCTGAAGAGCCTGTAGTTCATAAAGTTCATAGGCCTTGGTTAAATCCAGCTTTTCAGAAACCCGCTGATTTGACGGAAGCGGACCACACAAATTTCGAAGTCTTGTTACAAGACCACCTTCCTGATCTGCTGCAAGAAAAGGAACAATCAGTTCATTATCAAAGCAATATTTTTTAATATTATCAGTAAAAGAAATTACTTTTTGAGGAGTCTCTGAAAGATTATAGGAGAAGAAGATATAACCACCTGGAATCAAGGCTTTGCCCTCTCCTCTGTTACCGCTTAAATCTCCGTAATGTTCAACGGGAATTAACTTACTATTTCCTTCAAGATTTTCAATAAAAAGCTGGCAAACCTTTTCTTGGATTGAAAGTTTTGAAACATACTCATCAAGAGCAGATGATTTTTTTATATTCTGAATTGCAAGCTCTTTTTGCTTCTGCTTTTCTATTTTTCGTTCTTTTATTGAAGAACAACTTGTAAACACAAAAATAAAACTCAACAAAAATATAGTTTTAAAAATGGGGCTTTTCATAAATCTCAGTATATAACATTTTGATAATTTATCATATAATCGAAATTACTATGAAACATATTACAGAATTAACAGTACGACCTTATGAATGCGATTCATACAACCATGTAAACAATGCCGTTTACCAAAACTATCTTGAATATGCCAGAATGGACTTTTTGCATGCCTGCAACTTTGATTACAAAGGAATTATCAGTGCAGGATACTACCTCTATGTTACTCATGTAGACATTTATTACAAAGCATCTGCATTTTTAGATGAAAAGCTCTTGATTGAAACATATCCGATTAAATTAAAGCACATTTCCGGAGAATTTAAGCAGGTAATCCGTAAAGAAGACGGAACAGTATGTACAGAAGCAACAGTAACCTGGTGTTGTGTAAACCATCAGGGACGCCCTAGCCGTATTCCACAGGAATATTATGTTTCTGGCCTTGAACCAGAACAGGAATAAATATAGATACGAGGTATAAGATGAAAAACAAGAAGTACATCGTAAAAGCAATAATCGCATTTGTTTTTACAGTATTTGTAATTGGTATTTTTGCAGGTGCAAGTTTCTTGCTCAATTTTGCTCTCAATCCTGTATCACCAGAAAAAAGTCCTGATTCACCAAAGTTTATTCAGGCAGATTATGATTACACAGCAACCTTTGCCAACATGAGCGAAGAAACTGCTGTTCAAATCCGGGAATCCTACGACTGGATTAAAAATAATGCAGAAGTAATTTCAATCTACAGTCACGACGGTCTTGCATTAAATGCATTCAAGCTGGTTCACAAGGAACCTGTTCACAATTATATGATTGTAATGCACGGATACAAGGCAAATGTTCTTTCAATGGCTCTTTATGTAAAACACCTTTACGATGCAGGATACAACGTAATTGCACCGGGACAGAGAGGACACGGCTGGAGCGAAGGAAATTATATCGATATGGGAATCAATGCCCGCTACGATGTAACCGGATGGATTCTTTATGTAAACCATCTTGATCCAGAAGCAAAAATCGGACTTTACGGAGTATCAATGGGTGCTGCAACAATCATGATGGCAACCGGTCTTGACCTTGCTGATAATGTAATTGTTGCTGTAGAAGACTGCGGATACACAAGCGTAAATAACATCTTTAAGAATGTAATTCATTCAGATTTCCACTTGCCGGCATTTCCGCTGGTAAACACCGCATCTCTTATGTGTAAACTCAAGTACGGATTCTTCTTTGGAGAAGGAAATCCTAAAAAGGCTGTTGCTAATTCAAAAATTCCAACACTTTTTATTCATGGAACAAAAGATACCTTCGTTCCGTTTAAAATGCACGGACAGCTGTACAAAGCTGCCAGCTGTCCAAAAGAAGCTCTGGTTGTAGACGGTGCAGTCCATTCCCGTTCATTGCATACAAATACAGAACTTTACTGGAGCACCGTAGACAAGTTTTTAGACGGTTACTTTAACAGCGCTTCAATACAAGAAGAAGCGTCTTCCAAATAAGGACAATCTACGCTTTCAACATCCCCTGCATCAATTGCTCGGGATGTTTCTTCTTCCATTGGAATCTTTCCAAGAACCGGAATATTAAAGCCTTCTGCAATCTTTTCGATATTGCTCTTTCCAAAGACAGTAATTTCTTTCCCACAATCAGGACATTTTACATAACTCATGTTTTCAACAAGTCCAAGGATCGGAATATTCATCATCTTAGCCATCTTTACAGCTTTTTCTACAATTACACGAACAAGCTGCTGAGGAGAAGAAACAATGATGATTCCATCGATTGGAAGACTCTGAAAAACTGTAAGAGGAACATCACCAGTTCCAGGAGGCATATCAACAAACATAAAGTCAACATCTTTCCAGTTAACATCTGTCCAGAACTGCTTTACGGCTCCGGCAATAACAGGCCCACGCCAGATTACAGGATCGTTTTCATTTTCCAAAAGGAAGTTCATACTCATGAGCTGAATTCCAGAATCAGTTGTAACAGGATTTAAAGATTCTCCATCCCCTTCAGCACGATTCATTCCAACACCAAAGCTTTCTGGAATTGAAGGACCGGTAATATCAGCATCAAGAATAGCTGTTTTATAACCTTTTTTGCTCATCTTACATGCAAGCAAACTTGTAACAAGGGATTTTCCTACCCCACCTTTGCCGCTAACAATACCAATTACCTTTTTAACACTGCTTCCTGCTCTAAGATTTACATGTAAATCTCTTTTTTCACATGATTTAGAACAAGAACCGCAATCGTGAGAACATTCTTCTGCCATAAAATTCCTCAAATTGTATTAAATTTTTGCACTTCTTTTAGCACAAATATGATTTCCGGTCAAATCAAAGAAATCTGTTTCTTTTTTTCTTCCGGGAGTATTAAGTTTTTTTATTAATTTGTCAATTTCTTTTGCAGTTAATATTTCTTCTTTAATAAAATATCTCTGCATCAATTTAGCAAGGTCCTTTGAACCAGAAGGATCATAACCAATCATTTTCTGAATACTGTACTGCAAAATTTTTCTGTCACGGATTTCATTAATTCCGCAATGAGTTGTTTTTTCAAAATCCTCACAAATATCTTTCCAGGTCGCACCACATAAGCTTGCAAGCACTGCACAGGTAACGCCGGTTCTATCACTTCCTAGACGGCAATGAATATAGAATGGTCCCGGATGATTAATGATAAACTGACATATATTTCTTAAGGTAACAGAATATTCAGCTGCATCGGAATGAAAATATACAAGATTATATTCTATATCTACGCAGAGACGGTTATTTTTTTCTTCTATTTTTTGAATAGAATCAGGAACAGTCTCCCCAAGATACTCAGAAGCCAGTTCATATCCGCAGAGGGTAATATCAGATTTTATTCCATATAAGTCCATGGCCTTTTGAACCAATGCAATTCTCTGTTCTTCAGTATCCATCTCCGGGCGGGATTTTTTAAAGGGATGGTAACCACGATAAAGACACTTGGTTCCAGGCACAAGGCGGAAATTAGCGATTTCCGCACGGCAGGCAGGACAATTGAGATCAAAATCTTGGAGTGTTTTTTCAAATTCGTGGTGAGTCTGATAAAATTTTAGCCTTTCAAATTCTTCATTGTCTCGAACAATAATTTTATTTTTTAAGAAAATGTTAGGTCTTTTGTTTTCGTCATCTTCAATTAAATTGTAAGAAACATTTGATAAGCGGAAAAACTTAAATTCCGGAAAGCCTGAATTACCAGGAATCATTATAGAAGAAACTGATTTTATTAAAGAATAATAAACTTCTTTATTCTTTTTAATTAATTCCATCTTCCAGGAAGAATCAGCCGAGGAAAGCCAGCCGTTAAAAGAACCTGTAACATAAATAGATTCATCATCCTGAATTTCGGGATATAAAGATTTATCACAATAAAACTCAAATGTATCATTATCTAAAAAACGATAACCAAATTCTTTAACATCAATCTTCATATATATTAAATATAACACATTCTGAATGAAAATGGAAAAATAATAAAAAACTTTAAAAAAAAATGCTTTTAAGCTATTGACCTTTTTTTAGCAAATCTATATATTATAAACATCAGATGCGGGTGTAGCGAAGCTGGTTATCGCGCTGGCCTGTCACGCCGGAGATCACGGGTTCGAGCCCCGTCACTCGCGCTAAGCCTTCCTAGT
>JAFNQK010000010.1 GCA_017386165.1 Treponema sp. | reverse complement strand
GCTTTACAGAGGCGAGCTGTTTATGGATGACCGCCGGATGCAGATGGAATTTGAAAAGCACATTATAAGAAGCGAAAGTTATCCACGAATTCAGTATCTGATTAATCTTTTGAAAATGGCGGGAGAAATAAAAGTAAAGGATTCTCAGTTTGACCAGGATAAATATCTTCTTAATGCAGAAGAGAAAACTGTGAATCTTAAAACCGGGGAAACTTACGAGCCTAAGCCGGAGGACCTCATTACCAAGAAAAGCCTTTTCGTTTATAACAAGGATGCAAAATGCCCGACCTGGGATATGTTTTTGATGCAGATTTTTCATAATGATTTGGAGCTTATCCGCTTTGTGCAGAAAGCAATGGGCTATTCTCTTTCGGGTGATATGAGTGAACAGTGTATGTTCATTCTCTGGGGTACAGGAGCAAATGGTAAATCTACTTTTCTTAATGTCCTGCAAAATCTGTTTGGTGATTACGCGACTTCCACAAGAACCGAGACTTTTATGAAAAAGACTTCGGAGCAGTCAAACGACCTGGCCAGATTAAGAAACACAAGGCTTGTTATTGCAAGTGAAGCAGAAGAAAACAAAGCTATGAGCGAAAGCCTGATAAAGCAGATTACCGGTGGAGACAGGATTACAGCCAGATTCCTTTACGGGGAGTTCTTTGAATTCATTCCAACCTTCAAGATTTTTATGGCTACAAATCACAAACCGAAAATCTCCGGCGGGGATAACGGCATCTGGAGACGAATCAAGCTTATTCCTTTTACTGTAATAATCCCGGAAGAAAAGCGGGACAGGAATCTGACGGATAAACTTATGGCTGAAAATTCAGGAATTTTAAACTGGCTTTTGGAAGGTTACCGCTTGTGGAAAAAAGAAGGCTTAAAAGAACCTGAAGCCATCCGGACTGCCAATGAGGAATACCGCTTTGATATGGACAGCGTGGGAAGCTTTGTTGCTGAATGCCTTAATATTGATGCAAGTCAGAAAGAACGGCTTTTAAACGGAGACCTTTACAACACTTATACAAAATGGTGTGAAAGAAACAATGAAAGTGTTATGAGCCACAGAAAGCTTTCTTCCAAAATGAGGGAGAAAAACTATCAGCAGCTTGCAAGCAACGGCAGCCGCTGGTGGCTGGGTCTGAGCATAAAAGAAGAATGGCGGGCGTGATGTATAAAGGCACTAACCCGTTACTCCAGGGGTAGTGCCTTTTTGTAAAATGTTAATCCAATTTCACCACTACGCCCAGCACATGGTAGTAGACAAGTTTTGCAAGGACCTTCTTACCAGCAGCTGTTAGAGCTCGTTCATAGCATTCAAATTGTCCCGCATATATACCGGCATAATGCTTATGTTCTGGATTTATGACATCATCCTTACTTCCCGGGTAGGATTTGAAATCCACCAACACGACGCCGTCGGCTGTCTCCCAGATGAAGTCTATGCTTCCGGTGAAAATCTGGCCATTGTTAAAATGCTTGAAAGGAACTTCGTGGGCCGTCTTACCCTTGCCGTAAGTTTTAGTCATAAAGCCTTCCAGATTGTTCCAAGCTTCGAGAATTTCTTCCGGATTTGGAATCTTTTCTTCTAGACTAGAGCTTTTTATAATCGAAGAAATCTTCTCAACATTTTTGTCTTTTTCTATGAATGCGAAAATTTCATGAATGCAAGTCCCGATTTTATTAAACTCGTTGGCATCCGCTTTTATGGCAATTCGTTTTCCGGAAGAGAAAAGCTCTTTTGCCTCCACAGCCTCATATGCCACGACCTTGCTTGGCTGCATATCGCGGCTTTCTTTTTCAGCTTTTGGATTTGAATTCAAGACGTACTTTAGATTGTCTCGCGCTTCCATAACTTCTCCATCTTCCAGCTGCCTATTCTCGTACAAGAAAGGATGGTTGTTATTGAAAAGGTCTATCGTATTATCCGCTTCAAAATTATAGCTGGCTGCGATTTCACAGCCCAAGCATCTGAATATACAGAAGGCCGTGTCTTCTCCTCCTGTTGTAAGAATCAACTGGTCTTTCGCGCGGGTAATCGCGACATACAAAAGGCGGATTGTCTCTGATTTTGAAGTTGCGCAAATTGAATTATAGCGCTCAGCATTTCTAATATTTGCCGCCATATCATCCGCTACATTTGTGTTTCCAGTAAAAAGTTTTGGCATAAGATTGATTATCATCGGCGGAAACAGTTTTGTTTCTGAAGGCGATGTTTCGTGATAGTTCTGAACACCAAACACATCATATTTGAAAATATCTTTTTCATCCTCGGCGTCTTTATCCATTCCCAAAAGAATTACCTTTTTCCATTCCAAGCCCTTTGAGCCATGAAAAGTTGTAAGGGTAACTCCATTTTTTGAACCTGATGACTTTGCATTTCCTTTGCAGAAATCAATATAACCGTTTATTGTTGGCGGCAAGCCGACCTGCGCACAGCGCTCTTCATAATTATAAGACGCTTCTATAAGAGCATTAAAGGCTTCATCGGTTCCGCTCGCGTCACTCCAACTGCGAGCCACGGTATATAAATCAAGGCCTATAATAAGGCTTTCTACAAGATTATGAATTGTCTGAACCTTATAGAAAGACAGATTTTCCATAAACTTATTTATTAACTTATTATTTGCAAGGTAAGCCGGCAGTTCTGGATTATCTTCACCAGCAGCCTCGGCTTTTTCTTTTGCTTCTTTGTAGACCTTATTAAACACAAGTTTTGTGTCTAGAACTTTTCCAACATCAAAATCATTTTCTGTAAGGAAGGCAATAATAGTTCTGGAATAGTTGTCCTTGTCGTTTATAACAAGATTAAGAAAAGCCGAAAGCAACGAAAGCTCATCGCGTTTTTCATCTATTATAAGGTCACGACATACAGGGATATTCAGTTTGTTGAGCTCTTCTGATAGCTTATTCAAATCGGAATTGCCACGAGCTAATACTGCATAATCTGACGGATCTTCCCCATCTTTGACGCGTTTTGCTATCTGAGAGGCAAGATTTCCTGTTACATCGTCTTTATTTGCCCCCTCCAACTTCCAGCATCTAAGGCTCTGGATTCCATCTGGATACCCACGATGTGACTGTAACTCCACTTGCTCTCTCGAAAGCGCGCCTGCAAAAGCTGGGACGAACACATCGTTTGTAAAGCCGACAATATCTTCAAGCGAACGATAGCTCTTTTCGAGAGAATGAATCTTAAACTGCTTTGGATTAGCCGTCTGCTTGCTTGCAATTATGTCCGCAACAGCTTTTGTTAAATCTGTATCCGCTCCGCGGAAGCCGTAGATAGCCTGCTTAAAGTCACCTACCCAGATACTGTTGTGGATATGGAAATCGCGGGCATCGTTTCCCTCGCCTACTGTCACTATTAAATCATCACACTCGTCTGACCCTACGATTTCTGAAAGCTTGTCAAAAATCTTAACTTGAATCGGAGAGCTGTCCTGGAACTCGTCCACAAACACATATTTGTAAGCATTGCGGATATCGTCCTGAACTTCTTTCTTATCCAAAAGCTCAAGAAAGCGGACTTCCATATCAATAAAATCTATAAGATGCTGCTTGTCCTTGTATTCTTCAAAAGCAGTTTGCGCTTTTTCCACATAATCAAAAATAAGATTGATGTATTCGATAACTAGATCGCGGACCTTTGTATTTGTGTAAAGATGTTTTAGGCTGTCTAAGGCCGATTGACGAAGTTGACTTTCCTGAAAAGCGGTAGGGAGTTTGTTCAGAAAAGATCTAAAATCGGATAAGTTCTTAATTGTGATATTTTTCGAGAGAATGAAAGAATACTTTTGTATATCAGCTGTTCGTTGTACAGATCTTCGGGCCTGGGCTGCATCGATAATCCTAATTTCTTCCACCAAATCCTTAAACAAATTAATGTCATAATTAAGAGTCCAAGAGCCTGTAATCTCTTTCGCAAAAGCAATCGATTTTTCACGGCTTTCTTTTAAATCTTTTATGTCGTAGCTTTTCGCTTTTTCGAATATTTCTTTTACATCATCCTTCCAAAAATCATAATTAAGGCCGTAACTATCATCATTCCAATCATGCTTAATTCCAAACTCTTCACAAAATTCCTTTAAAAAGGCTGTTTCTTTTGGAGTGGCAATTGAAGTAAGAATCTGACCAATGAAGAACTTTTTCTGTTCATCGTCAATCATCTTAAGATTCGGGCTGATTCCCAGAAGATGCCAGTATTTCTGAACAAAGGAATACGCAATGCTGTCTACAGTCCCAATCATTGCCTGGTCTAGGCGTTCGGCATATTCAGCATAGCGGGGAGTCTGCTGCTGCTCGTAGATTTTTGCTTTTGCTTTTTCCTTGAACTCAGCGGCGGCAGCCTCGGTAAAGGTTGTAAGAATAAACTGCTCTGGCGTTGCTTTTTCTTTTATTATTAAATCGGCCAGAATTGAAGTTAATGTAAAAGTCTTTCCGCTGCCGGCGCCGGCGCTAATATATGTAACGTGATTCATTATTTACCTGCCTTGAAAGTTTTGTAATCGCTGTATTTGTTTTCTTTCTTGTTCCAGGTTTTATTTCGCGGATGAGTTTCCATATCCATTGGAACAAGAGACAGAGTTTCTGTCGAATCAGCATAATCTATAGAAGGAGGAACTGACCTTCCGTTTATAAATGGAAATACCAATTCTTCTCCATCCTCAATAATCCCAGGCTCAATCTGCTCTTCGTTTTCCGGTTTAATCTGATTTTTCCTGAAGGCGTAAGAGTTGCTCATTTCTTTTAGCAGGTTGCCAGCTCTTTCTTCATCAACATTTGTATGAAAAATCGCTCCCTTCAATTCATCCGCAGTAATAACCTTAACATCCGGAAGCAATACATAAGCGGCTGCTTTTGCATGCTTCCCAGTTGCGATATAAACAAGTCCCTTGTACAAAGCCAGCTGCATTGAACGGTTTTTCTTTATCCAGTCCAAATATTTATCTTCTTTTGGAGAGAACTTAAAGTCAAAAATAACAGGTTCGCCGGCTGAATTTTCCAATACCATATCTATGCTTCCGCTGAAGGTAATTTTATGTTTTGAAAATTCTGGAAGATCAACCTTCTCATGCTTTTGTTCACAGGCTACAACCTTGAGTCCATTTTCACGAATAAGCTTTAAAAGATTTTTTACACATTCGTTCATCTGTTTGTTGAAGATAGCCGTTTCAGAAAGATTTTCAGACTGCAAAAGAATACCACCAGATTCCAGAACCTTCTGCTTGAATACTTCTTCGTAGCGGGTCGCAATCTGATTTTTGATGTCCTCTGGTCTTCCGCCGTGTTTTGGATTAAAAAGTTCCTCGATAATCGCATGGGCCACAGTTCCCTTTGTTGTATAAACCGCAGAAAGAGCTGCAGCACCTATTTTTTTCAGATTTATTATTTTGTCAAAGACATAATCAAAAGGATAATCTATCAGAGTCGAAACAGCGCTAAAACTTTCAACTTCACGGAAATGAACGAGGTCCGTACGAGTGAACGTTATTGTACCATCCGAATTCTGATGCCGATTATTAACTTGAGGAAGCGTCTCTGTCTTTACGCCAGGAATATCCGCAAGAGACATGTGTTTTATATAGCGTTCAATAAGGTCTTTGCCATCCTCATCTTTACCCATATTCTTTTCAAGCCTGATTATAAGAGGCTCTTTTACGGCGTCTTTTGTTCCGCATTTTTTTACGGTCACAAAAGCAAGTTTTTCTTCTGTATAAAATAACGGGAGAAATTTATTCAAACGGATATATTCGCGCTCATTGTCTTCCTGCCAAAGACCAGCCTTAAGCTTTTCCTTTTCAGCAGGCGAAAGAAAAGCGTAAGTAAGCTTGCCTTCATCAGGATTGTAAAAATCACACCAGATTGCAGTCTTTGCAGGCGAGGCATAATTTACGCTTGACTTAATAAGATTCTGGCAGCTTTTTCTCGCGACGTTTATTTCCATTTCGATTTCTGTAGAAAGGGAATCAAAACAAAGAATAATGTCTTCAAAGGCGATTTCTTCATCATCAAAAATGCCAAGAATTTTCTTCATCGCCTCGCAGGTAGACAACGCGCCCTGCAATTGCGCCATCTGCGCTTCGTTCATTTTTTCATCTTTTGATTTATTAAAAAGCCACTTAGAAAGTTCAGCGATATACTCAGCAATCGCAGTCTTTTTTATCTTTTGATTTTGGCAGATCGCTTCCTCCGGTTTAGTTATATCCGGGAGGAAATATTTGATTTTTTCTTTGTCAGAATCTGAAGCGTTGTTGAGAATATTTTTGCACGCATCATTAAAATAACCGCCCTCTTTTACTATCGTATTTACAAGGTCATCGCGGAATTTGAAACTGAGCGGACTTAAAGGAACAGAAAGCCAACTGATAAGGGAAGTAAGATTCAAGGGGCGTGAAAAAAGTCCAAGTCCAATCATAGGAAGCTCGGAAATCTGGCTAACGCCCTTATCGCTTGAACCGCAGGTTGGCTTGTTAAGATAATTAAGCCAGCTGTCAAAAGCGCGGTTGTCACGGTTAATCCATACTGAGTATTCGTCAACCGGAAGCTGAGTCAAATACTGCAACGAGTCGTTCGTGTTTTCAAATTCAAGGATTTCCACAGAGCCGTCGTTTTCTTCCAGAGTGAGCTTGTCTGATTTATTGTCTTTGAGAACTTCGGCCATCTTGCGCAAAAAGTTCTTGTTTTTAGGAAGATCTGAATTGACGTGAACATGATCTTCTCCAATGGCTTTCAAAAGTTCAACTTCGGCTGGCTGGAAGCAGTGGAAATCAAATGGTGTTATTATTTCCAAATCTTCAGGAAGGTTGCAACCATTCTTAACAGCCTTGGTTACCTGCAAAAGCTTTTCACCAAAGGAAGGAGAATTAAAGTTCTTCTCTATTGCGGTCAGAGTCTTCATGCGGTCGGAAGCGTCATTTTTGCCCGGAAGCCAACTAGCAAGAAGCATGGCATCGCGCCATTTAAGGCATTCCTTTGCAGTGTTAATACCGTCCCGCTCAAAAGACTTTGCAAAAAGATGCCCCGGATTAGTTCTTGTATAATCCTTGATCGCAGCGTAATAATCCAAAGTTCGCTCTAAATCAGACGCAACAGGAATATGAAGTCCTGCATGAAGCTCAATCAACTCCACCAGAGATTTAGTATTGCAAACAATAGTATCAAACGCGATGGTCGTTCTAGAAAAATCATAGTAAACAAAACCATCATACGAAGGATTATAAAAAACTTTCATCCAGAGGCTCCTTTTTATGTATAGATTGATTATAGTTCTTTGCTTAGTAACTCTTCAGCTTTCTTACGAGTATCTTCATCAACTCTTGTAGCTTTAATTATTAATTCAAGTGCTTCTCTGCCCTGTCCATTGTTAATAATGCGCCTGCCAGTAGATGCTTTTGTACTGATACTGTTTGCTGAATACCCACATGAACTAAGCTTTAATTTTATATCAGTAAGTGTAACTTGAGGATCAGAGAAATCCTTATAGAAGTCTACAAAAGTTTTCATTCCAACAGTCCTCAAAGTTCTTTCTAATGCTGCAGAGTTAAGACGATTAACTGGCATAATACATTCCTCCTTGTTTTTTTGTATATGCAATAATATTTAATTGTATTTCTAATTTTAAAATATAGCATTATTCTAATGTAATTATATATCATATATTCCTTTCAGGAATTCTTCCACGTTTTTATATTCGATTCCGTTTGAAGCTATACCGGACTCTCCTTTGCAGAGGACACAACGCTGGATGATTTTTTCCGGACAAGAACACGAAACAAGAGCGCCTGGCCAAAATTTACAAGTGCTTGCAGTCTGTGCTGGCATTACGATCATTCTTGTCAATCACCACAGTCCCAGTCATCGTCATCAATATTCCAGAACACCGTCTTCAATTCTCATTTTTTTCCTCTTTTTATATTTTATTTTTCTTCTTTCATATATAAAGTTCGCAGATGCCCCCAGCAGCCACCTTTTTCTGCATAAACTTCCGGAACTTTGGTTGTATTATCCCATGGTGTCGCCGTTTCTCCAAAAATCATAAACTTTGGATATACGCCGCTTTCTTTTGCAAGGGCTTCCATATGGCCGCCTTTTCCCAGGGTGTTGTAAGTTCCGCCAAGTCCATAGTCTTCCATAAGGCAGGCAAAAGGTGCTTTATATTTTTTGCTTCCCCAGAGGGCATCATAAATCATTATTCCATCATCGTTGATATATAAAAGAGCAAAACGCTTTGCTCCGTAGTTTTCATTGTATATTTCCTGGCGTTCAAAAATTGAAAGCCTGCAAAAGCGTTTTCCATATTTAGGTCCGCACCTATATTCATAATGAGGCTCCCAGTCCTGCGGGCCGGCAATTTCATCAAAAGAATAATCATAATGGGCTATCTCATCATAGCCTCTGAAATTCCCAGTCGAAGTCTGGCAGGTAATGTGACCATCAACTTTTCTTTCGTTTAATTCCCGTGTATGTAAGATTTCAGTCCATTTTTCTTCTGTCATTGCATAGTCCGCATAGAGATAAACAAAGGCGCTGTGAGAAATATTAAAGACCTGAACCATAAAACCGTCAGAATAACAGGCAGGGTAAAAAACCACCCGTCCGTTCAAAATGTACTGAATATCTGGTTTCCTGTCGTCATCAGGATTCAGGTTTTTCAACCATCCCGGCATTTTCTTTCTTTTGTACTGAGATAAAAACTC